>DATMSL010000386.1:0-10346 GCA_035565435.1 Dyadobacter sp.
GGTGTTGAGATAAGGATGCCTGATTGGGTTTGGAATACCCTTTTTCCTGAATAAATATCTTCTTTTCAATTACCTGGGTCCTGTTCTCGGGGTTTGCTGGCCCTGGTTGGTTGCGGGGCGTTCCGGACGGGGCAGGTTAACGGGCTCCACGCGTGCATTGAGCGTGTATACAATGTTACCTCCGCGGATGGTCGCTTCGGTTTCGATGCGTTTTTTGCCGGTTAATTTGCCGTCTCGGGCGTAGTAACCGAAGTTCCCGTCGCGCAGGTTCAGTATGGCCACGTCGGCTGGCGAGCCTACGGACAGGTTACCGAGTTCCTCGCGGCGGATTTCCTGTGCAGGGTTCCAGGTGCTTGCTTTGATCACACTTTTGAAATCCATACCCATCGCCATAAACATGGACATAATGTTGTTCATGTCTTTCATGGCCGAGTTCATGCTGCTTGTGTGGAGATCCGTACTAATGGAGTTGGGGTAAAAACCCTGCTTGATCGCCGGTTGGCCCTGGGAGAAAAGGAAGCTTGCACCTCCGAAACCCACATCAAATATCACTCCGCGTTTCTGTGCTTCGATCGCGTAGGGTTTTACTTTGTTGGTCGATACGTCGACGATAGACTCGCGGCCGCGGCCACTGTTATTGCTGTTGCCGCCAAAGCAATGGGTGTAAATGTCGCCTTTGCGGAATTTTTTCAAATACAATTCTTCCAATGGCAAAACGGGGTTGGCACTGCCGAAATCGACCATAATTGGAATGTTGGCCAGGGTACCTGCTTCGAGCGCGCGGTCGGTGGGTGTCCAGTCGTGGCCTACAAAATGTGCCAATTTTACACCTACGACGTCATTGGGATACTTTTTAGCCATTTCGGCCGTGGCTTCGGCATCCATTTCTTCGAGGCTGTTCTCGAATTTCCCGCCCGCCATTCCCTCACCTACAATGTTGAGGAAGGCGAGTACACGGGTTTTGGAAAGGTCGATGGTTTGCTTCTTGAATGTTTCAAAGGTCTTCCAACCGGAACTTCCCGCATCCACGACGGTGGTAACGCCTGAGCGGAATGTGAAACCGTCGGCGGGCAGGCCGTTCGGGCCATTGCGGTAGGTGCCTTTGAGGTCGGTACCCCAGAAAAAGTGCACGTGAATGTCGATCAGCCCGGGCGTGACGTAGAGTCCTTTGGCATCCACCACCTGCACGGCCTGGCTGGCGTCGATGTTTTTGGCTACAAGGGCGATCTTCCCGTCTTCACCGCCCGGCGTGCCTTCGATGGCCACGTCCATAACGGCGTCGATGTTGTTTTTCGGATCGATTACATGCCCGCCTTTGATCACGATGCTGTATTTCTTGTCCTGCGACCATGCCGGCTGACACAGGATAAAGAGCACCACCAGGGCTGAAAGGGAGAAAGCTCTCATAATATTAAGGGTTTAGGATAGATAAATGCTTCTGTACAATGTCCTTGCAAGCAGGCTGCATTCATGATGAGGACACATATTTAATGTCAAAACCCCCATCACCGGCCTGTAATTATTTTCACCACGCCCGTTATGCTGATAAAAGCAGCAGCGACACCGCTTTTACGCTGGTATCCAGCCCCCAACACCGGATTTTTTTGAACATGATTGCCAATGCAAAAAGATTGCCTCTTTCACGCAACGGCCGTGATTTTTAGCGCGTAAAATGTTGCAACGAACCTCGGACCCTTATGAAACATGTTTTACACTTAACCGCCCTTTTTTGCCTTTTTCTGCAAGTCGCCCGGGGGCAGGTCGATTGCAGCAATGTGGGTTTCGAACAAGGGAATTCCCACGGGTGGGTGCTCACCTACGGTACCGTTACTGATGCCAACCAGCAAACCGTTTTCCAGAGCGAGCAAAATGGCACGCAGAACAACGAGCATTACGTTACGAGTATTTCCGACGGCAACGATCCTAAAATTCCTTCCATCCCGATGGTGGCGCCGGGGAGCACCCACTCCATCCGGATTGGCAATGTGAACGAGGGCGGGCATTTCAGCCGCATTCACACCGAGTACACGGTTACGGCGGACAACACGCTCTTTCAATACAAATTTGCGATCGTTTTGCAGAACACCGGCGCGGATGGCCGTGCCAGTCACGAGCCGTACCAGAAACCGGGTTTCAATATCCTGATATTCGATAGCAACGGAGAAGAATTGCCTTGCAGCAGTTATGACATTCAACTGGAAGGGACCAACACGGTCGAGGGATTTCAGGCGTCAGGCGATATTCAGTACCGCAACTGGACGGTCGGGGCGATCGACCTGCGGAATTTTGTAGGAAAAAAACTGACGATCGTCGTGACCGCCCACGGGTGTACGCGCATGAGGCATTTCGGTTATGCCTATTTCGACGCCGAATGCCTGAAATCGGAGATTAAGCAGGTGGCCGATTGCCCGGATACCGATGGCTACATTACGCTGGCCGCACCCGAAGGATTTGGAAGATACAGCTGGAACAATGGCGAAACCTCCCAGCAGATCCGTGTGAAAGCGAACGTCGGCGATAAGTTTCACGTAGACATGGTGCCACGCGGGAGCCTCGACGAATCGTGTGCGCTCGGGCTGGATTTTGCGGTGACTTTCAAAAAGAAAACCGCGACGCTGACACAAGCTATTTGCAACGGGGATGTCTTTGTATTGGGCGATACTTTGTTGAGAACCAGCGGGGTCTATGTCCGCAATGTGAGTAAAAGCAATGTGTGTGACAGTACCGTAACCCTTACGCTTACAGTGAATTCCGTTGGAAGGTTTACTCAAAACCTCCGCATTTGTGAAGGCGAAAGTGTGAAAGTAGGGGACAGCACTTACACTGAATCAGGAATTTACGTTCAGAATATCCCGCAGGCGACCGGCTGCGACAGCCTCGTGACCACCGTCCTTGAAGTAATAAGGCTCGATGTGTCTCTCACCCCCACGTTCTCAATGACACAGGGCGACAGTGTACATATGGAACCGATCGTTGAGCCGGTGGGTAGCTACGCTTATCACTGGGATCAGCATGGCCTTTCCTGTACCGACTGTTCCGATCCATGGGCATCGCCGCTCCAATCGACATTGTATCATCTGGAAGTGTCGGATACGGACAAAGTCTGCACGCGGGAAGCATGGGTACAGGTGTACGTGAAGCCCTGCGGCATTGACATACCGGACGCATTTTCGCCTAATAACGACCAGTTGAACGAGGTGTTTTATGTATACGGCAATGCCTGTGTAAAGCAGGTGAGGGAAATGTTTATTTACAACCGCTGGGGTGAAGTGGTTTACCAGAAATCCAATTTCGCTGCTTCCGATCCGTCGGCCGGCTGGGATGGCTCCTATCATGGTCAGAAAACTTCACCGGGTATTTATCCTTACAAAATCAAGGTAGAATTGACCAACGGGGCGTTTTTGAACTACAAGGGCGTTGTGAACCTGCTTCGCTGAGAAAAAAAGCAGTGGGTATGTCCTGTTTCCGGCATCCCGTTTGTAATGGGGGTAGTTGAAACAATATTCACCTCAAAAACAGACCATCATGGGAAAGCTTATTGCCTACAATTTCACGACGCTTAATGGTTATTTCAAGGGCCTTGATAACGATATCAGCTGGCATCGGCATGGAGAAGAAGAAAACGGGTTCGCCGCCGACAATCTCGAAGCAAAAGCTACGCTGCTTTTCGGCAGGGTAACCTATGAAATGATGGCAGGTTTCTGGCCGACGTCCATGGCTATCGAAAGCATGCCGGAGGTTGCCCGGGGCATGAATGAATCCGAAAAGATCGTATTCTCAACCACCCTCGAAAGTGCCGATTGGGAAAACACCACGCTTATCAAAGGAGACCTTATAGAAGCCGTTCGAAAGCTCAAAGCCGTTCCAGGCAAAGTCATGACCATTCTGGGCAGCGGCAGCATTATCGCCCAACTCGCGGAAGCACGGCTGATCGACGAATACCAGTTCATGATCGATCCCGTAGCCATTGGAGAGGGTACATCTTCTTTTCACGGGCTGACGCGGAAACTGGATTTGAAGCTGATTATCCACCGCGTGTTTAAAAGTGGGGTCGTGTTGTTGAGTTATGAGGCGATTTGAAATCAACTTGTAATCTGAAGGCTTTTTGTATCGGTGGCTAAGAGCTGTCTTTTTTTACCGCAACAATTCGGGCTTCAAAAGAAATCCGGAAATAGTTATGTAGAATTTTGATGTAACTATATTTGCCCTCTATTACCACTCAACTTCCGACTAGCTTTATGAGTAACAATTACCAAAGCCCCCGAGTTGGCTTTCTGGATGGTTTTCGATTCTTATTAGCCTTCTGGGTTTTTGCAGCCCACTATTATACATTGATCGGAGGAAAAGCGTATTTCGCATTACCGGAAATCATGGAAGAAACCTTTAACAAGCCGGTGAATGCCGTAAATGGTTTTATGGTGATCACCGGATTTTTAATGACCTACAATTACATTGAAAGGCGATTAAAAGAGCCATACAGTCACAAAAGTACTCACGTAAAATTTTGGCAAAGGAGGTTTTTCAGGTTGTATCCGGTTTACATTCTTTCCATCATCGTCGCATTCATCGGTTATGTGCCGATGGCAGAAATGAACAAGGATATTCTGATATTCTTCACAGGAAGTAATCTGACCCAATGGGGAACAGTCAGGTCGACGGTGCAGCCGGGCATCGCCGATCTTATTTCGCACATTTTCATGGTCCACGGTTTGATTCCGCAATATTATTCAAGCCTTCTGGGCGTCACATGGAGCCTTTCCCTGGAAGCCCAGTTCTATATGATCTTTCCGTTTTTGTTCCTGGCAATGTTTTCTGATGGAAGAAAACAGAAGGGTAGGATCGTCATTGGAGCGATCGCTTTTGTACTGATTGCGATAGTATCCCTGCGAGCCGTAAATTTCGTATGCCGGGCAACAGGGCTCCCGGCATACGACTTACCGGCCGTTATTTTGTTTGCAATGCCCCTTTTTATGGTAGGCATCCTTGCAGCAGCCGTGAAGCTCAGGCAAATACATTTGGTTTACCTGATGATCGCGGTTGCTGTAACAATACCTTTCCAATCTGTCACGACGGCTGCACTCGTGCTGATCTTACTGCTTTTTCCTGTTTCTGGATGAAATCAGGTTCGTCATCCCGGATTGGTTTTTCAGTATTCTTGATGCTTTCCGGACCAAACTCTCTTCAAAATCCGCTTCATTCGGAGCTGATATTTCCTATTCGTTTTACCTGATACACTCCATGTTGATCGGGATTATTTTGCAGGTACTTATCGCTTTCTTCCCTGCGTTTTCAAGGATACAAATCGCTGTTCTCGGCTTTTTTACCAACATCGCCGTGTGCGTTTTGCTCAGCTATCTGCTTTTCAGATTTGTAGAGAAGCCATTTATCGAAATCGGCCGGCGAGTGGTTCAGCGTAAGGTACAACCGCAAAAAGAGCTTGTGAACCCATAGCCGTTTGCTCCCAGCCAGAAAATTCATGAAAATCCTATGGAAGAATATCTCGTCCTCATGCGCCTTGATCTCCTGACGAAGGATGCGCAGCCTTCTCCCGAGCAAATGCAGGAATACATGAAACAGTACCACCACTGGATTAGCGGCATTGTGGAAGAGGGGAAATTTGCGGGTGGGAAAGGGCTTTCTACCGAAGGGAAAGTGCTTAAAGCCAATAACGTGGTAACGGATGGGCCGTATGCCGAAACGAAGGAATCGCTGGCAGGTTTTATCGTGATCCGCGCAGAGAGTTTCGATGACGCGATGCGGCTGGCGGCGCAATGCCCCATCCTGAACGGTGACGGAAACAGCGTGGAGGTACGGAAAATCGTTTCCGTACATGAACAGTGAACCGCTGATCCCGCATTTGTTCAGGACCGAATACCGGAAGATCGTATCGGTACTTTGCAGACATTTCGGCTTCCGGGAAATACAAGTAGCGGAGGACATTGCAAGCGACACATTTCTGGTGGCAACGCAGGCGTGGGGCATCGAGGGCCCGCCGCCGAACCCCGCAGGCTGGCTGTACAATACCGCCAAAAACAAGGCAAAAAATTACCTGCACCGGCATTCGATCTATGAGGAGCGGGTATTGCCGCAGGTTCTGACCGGCCACGATGAGGAGCAGGCGTTCGATATCGACCTAACGCCGGAGAATATTACAGACAGCCAATTGCAAATGCTGTTCGCGGTGTGTCACCCGGCGATATCGGAGGAGTCGCAGGTAGGGCTGGCGCTGCGGGTACTTTGCGGATTCGGCATTCAGGAGATTGCCGATGCGTTTCTTACGACGAAAGAGGTTATAAACAAACGGCTAACCAGAGCCAGGGAGCGGCTTCGGGAGGTCGATATTCGCATTGAAATGCCGGCTGAGGCAGCCATGGACACGCGGCTAGGGCCTGTGCTGACCACCCTCTACTTGCTCTTCAACGAAGGATATTATTCGGTGAGCCAGGATCATACGCTTCGAAAGGATGTGTGCCTGGAAGCAATGCGGCTTTGCACGATGCTGATCGAAAACAATGCTACCAATAAGCCGGAGGTCAATGCGCTGATGGCGATGATGTGCTTCCATGCCTCGCGGTTTGATGCGCGCAGGGACGCTTCGGGTGCTATGGTGCTATACGAGGAACAGGACCCCGCCTTGTGGAATGCCGATTTGATCAGAAGCGGAGGCGCTTTTCTGCAATCGGCGGCCAGGGGTGATCAAGTTTCCCGGTACCATTTTGAGGCGGGGATCGCATACTGGCACACGCAGAAGGAGGATAGTCCGGAAAAATGGAGCAGCATTGTTTACTACTACGATCAGCTATTGCAACTCAATTATTCTCCCGTAGCTGCCCTTAACAGGGCGTTTGCAGTATCCAAATGGAAAGGGAAAGCCGAGGCGATCCGCGAAACGGAGGCCCTGGCGCTGGAAGGCAACCATTTTTATTTCGCATTACTGGGCGAGCTCTACGACGGAATCGACCAACAAAGGGCTTTGGAACACCTGGAAAATGCATTGCAGCTGGCAAGGACTGCTACCGACCAGCAGGCGATCCGCAAGCGGATTATGGCGTTGTCCTGAAATGACGACACTACTTTTTATTGGTCATTTTAACCAAACGCTTTTTCAATACCCGCTGATAAAGCAAATTATTCAGCCAGATGAAGATGATTACACCCAGGATGATAAACACCGCATTCAGTTTGTAAGAGAAGCCCACGAATTTCTCCTTACCATCGAGTGATAGTTCAAAACGGAGCCAGGAGCGCTCGACGGTGGTGGTAAGTTGATCGAAGGGCAGCGCTTCATCGTAAATGATTTTGGTGATGAAACGGCCAGTTGTATCCATATAACCATACTTATCATCTATCCGGATCATCGAGACGCCGTGGTTGTAATACGAAGCAAAATCGTATTTCAAGGGCGTTCGCACCTTGCCCGATTTATCGATGTGCCCGAACTTGCCATTAATAGCAACCGCAGAACGGTTTTCGGCCGTGAAACCCGTGGCTTCGTCGTATAAATGTGGGATACGCAGTTTCCCGGTTTTATCGATACAGCCCCATTTTCCGTCTTTTTTGACCCAAAATAAACCATTGGTAGGTTTGCGGGTATCGGTGTATTCGAACGGAACAATAAGATCGCCGGTGAAGGGGCTAATATAACCGTACTTATCGCCGTACTGCACGCGTTCCATTCCCTGGCCCGAGTATTTGTAATCAGGATCGATGTCGTCGAGTGCAACAGGGACTTTCAGCATCATATTTTTATCAATGATCCCGTATTTGCCTTTGTAAAGGAAATGGTAAATGAATTTCGAGGCTTTGATTTCCTTTTCGATAAAGCGGCTGAAATTGAAGTTCAGTATATGAAAATCCGTCGGCCTTTGTATCCACCATAACACATCCTCTTTCGTATCATGATTGCAGAGGAAATCGATATCCGAATCCTTGATCAGGTAATGTTTGGTATAATGGTGAATAGGGATTTTGTAGATTTCATTTCCTTTAAGATCAATGTAGGAAAGTCCGTAATGTTTGTCGGACGGATATATAACCCAAGTTTTACCGTCGCGGAAACGATCGGTGGAAATGTATTTGGGTTCAATGACAATTTTCCCGCGCTTGTCGATAAAGCCGTGCAGGCCGTGCCCTTCCGGTCCCAGTTCCATCGGCACGAACTCGGCAAGTCCTTCGGCAAAGTCGCCGATGTCGCGGTAGGCGGGTGAGAGCTTCCGGCCACTTTTGTCGGTAATGAATGTCTCGTACGACCGGCAGGGGATGCTCACCTTCTTCACGACGTACACATCGTCGTACTCACGGTATTCATTGTATTCTTTCAGCCATGCTTTGTTGCCGGCGGGCGTTGTCTGAGCCGCAGCCCAGGCCGATTGCAACAGGAGAAACAGGTATGTAAGATGATAAAAAGTCGGTCGAAGCATTCAGAAAACGCGGGTTTCAGGTTAGTCGCGGCCATTGCGTAGCACTGTCGGCATGGCGCGGAACGCGGCAGGCATTCAATTTTAACCTGCAAAAAACAAAAACTTGGCAGGATTATCGATTTCCGAGCCGGTAATTATTTGAGAAAATAGGTTTAAATTAACCTCGAACTTATTCAGAAATCATGTCGCTGGCCCGTAACGAACAGTTTTATTCGCGTTTGCCTGCCAACCATATTTCGTTGGGCGAACTGCTTACGGAAGAGCACCTTTTTTACAATGTGCCCGAGTCGTGGCATGTGGTGATTACCGACATCCGAAATTCGACCGGTGCCGTAGCGGGCGGGGTGCACGAGACGGTCAACCTGATTGCGACGGGCAGTATCGTGAGCGTACTTAATATTGCATTTAAGGCAGGTATTACCGTGCCGTTCTTTTTTGGCGGCGACGGGGCTACTTTCATCGTGCCGCCGGCGATTGCCGATGCGGCCATGCGTGCGCTGGCGGTTTTCAGGAAAAACACCAGGGAGAATTTTGCGCTCGATCTCCGCATCGGTATCGTCGCGGTGAGCGAAATTTATGCCAAAGAATACGAGCTGAAACTCAGTAAATTGAGGGTGTCCGGCGCATTTTCAATTCCCGTCATACTGGGCGACGGACTGTATTATGCCGAAAAACTCATTAAAAGCGAGCATTACCGGTTCGATTATGAGCCCAAACCGGACGACGAGCTCGACTTGCGCGGTATGCAATGCCGGTGGGACAAGATCGGTCCGCCGGAAATGGACCAGGAAGTGGTGACGCTCCTGGTAACCGCCCCGGCCGGGAAAAAGCAGGCGGCATTGTTCGCAAAGGTAATGGAGCACGTCGACGGCATTTACGGTCCTTTTCCACGGCGACAGCCTATTTCTGTCGCGAGGCTGATCTGGCGGACCACTTTCAAAAAGATGGAAATGGAAATGCGGGTCAGGGAAGGGAGCACCAGTGTGCTCGGTTTGGCGGCGTCCTGGATTGCCTGGCTCTTTGGCTACGTATATTTTAGGACGTCATACGGTAAGAATTACCTCAACAGCCTGGTCGAAATGTCGGACACATTGGTCATCGACGGGAAGATCAACACCGTGATTACCGGTACACCGGAGCAGCGTGAACGGCTGCAAGCCGCCCTTGATGCCATGGAAGCAGCGCGGGAGATTCATTACGGATTGCATGTGAGCGGCGAATCCGTCATGTCGTGCTACGTCCATGACCTCAAAGACGGCCATATCCATTTCATCGACGGCGCAGAGGGCGGCTACACCAAAGCGGCGGGGATTCTGAAACAGAAGTTGCGGAATGCGGGCGTTTAGCGGCTACCGCGGAGGACCTACCGGCAACATATTCTGCACGTCCACGGGGAAACTATCGTATTTCTGGTACAATTGCAGGTATTTCGCCGGGTCGATCACGGGTTCGGTCAATATCGATTTCAACCCGTAGAAAAAGCCCTCACGCTGCTGGCCCGGGTTGAATATGAGGTTAATCACCACGTCTTCGTCCGACTGATTGGAAAACCCGTGCGCGGTCATGCGCGGGACGTACACCACCGCGCCTTCCTGCGCGCGGATGGGACCGTCGGCCAGTTCGACCGTCAGCGTGCCTTTGCGGACGATGAATGTCTCGTCCATAAAACGGTGATAATGTAATCGGGCGCCGATAGTGGCCGGGGCCAGTTTGATTTCGTAGACGCCCAGCTGGTCATTTGAAATGTCGCTGGTAACCTTTAGAGTGATGCTGTTGCCACCCATGGCCAGCACTTCGCCTTCGCCCGGTGCGAACAGAACGGCTTTATTTGCAAGGGTGTCTGTCAGGAAGTCGGTTTCATTTTTCATAGCATTTGTCATGGTTTTGGTTTGAACAGGACAAATGTCGGGTTCCTGCCAACCGAAA
>DATMSL010000387.1:0-21731 GCA_035565435.1 Dyadobacter sp.
GAGCAGAACGATGATCACAGGAGCGAGCCACCACTTCTTACGCTCCTTCATAAATGCGAATAAATCTGTTAAGAAATCCATCTTTATATAGTGTTTAAAAATTCAAATTTAGCACTTAATTACTTTTTGCGCACTTCTAACCCGTTAAATCTGAGTTATCGTTTGCCCATTGCCTGGTAAAGCCTGTCGGCTATCAGCTGGTTGAGCGTCGCACTGCCGTGGCCATCGTTCTTACCTACAACACGCTCTTTTTCAGGAATTTTAACAACGCCATCATTAATTCCCACCACCGTCACATGGTTAGCTTTCAGGTAGTCTTCCACCGGCTTGGTGTACCCTGCGCTTTTATCGACCTGGAACAGGAACGGAATGAAAACGGCGTACATCTGCGCTTTCGTACTATCGCGGTAAGCGAGCATTCCGGAAAGGTCCCTCAAATGTGCATTCAGCACCGTGGTGTCGGTGTAAGCGGTTTGTACAAATTTCTCAAAAGTGCTGAAACCGGTGTGCGGCAGTTGCCAGTAAATGAAATTCGGCAAGTAAAAGCGCTTCACGATCGTCGCCATCGGGCCTTTGAGATCGGCATAAGGTTCGGCTCCGGTGAGGGTAAGGCCTTTTTCGCGGCCTACTTTCTCAATGTCATTCGGAAAATATTCCAGAACGATGATATCCGGCTTTACGGGAAAATCCTGCAACCGTTTTACCTCGTCGCGCGTGTCCGCGCCCGACATTCCGAGGTTGTAAATCGTGTATTTGTCAGTCCCGAGTTTGGCTTCAAGCATATTCGAAAAACGCTCGTTGACATCTTTCAAACCATGTCCTGCCGCGAACGAGTCTCCAATAACGAGGACTTTTTTCTTTCCGGGTTCATTCTGGACCTCCTTGTCGTGGTAACCCAGCGTATTTACCGGATGCCAGTATTTTTCCCACCAGATCTGCGACGCTTTCGAAAGCACGCCTTCATGGCTTTGCGGAATGTACATGAACACGATTTCAAGGAAAATCAACACGACCACCAGCGGCGTAATGATCGTTACAATATTGGCAACCAGCCCTTTGGCCTTGCTTTTTACTACGCCATAATAGAAAATGCGCAGGATCTCGATGATCAGCAAAAACCAGAATGCAAATTTGGCCAGACGCACATGCCAGCTGTCGCTCTGAGGGTATCCCGGGTAATCAAATTTAATGTGAAATTTGTCCGGGTAGAACAGGAACATAAACAGCAATCCCAGGAAAAGGATGCGGATAATGCTGGTAACAATTTTAGATGCCATCAATTTGGGTGCTCTGTGAATAATGGATTAGTCAAGAACGAATTCTTCCTTCCAGTTATCTTTTTCCAGCCATTCGGGCTGCTGCTTCTTGTCAAAAATATAGTTCCCTACTACGAGGTAATCCATTTCCGTCCGCATGAAGCAGCGATATGCATCATTCGGCGTACAGACGATCGGCTCTCCGCGTACGTTGAAACTCGTATTCACGATCACCGCATAGCCCGTCAATGCCTTGAATGAATCGATCAGCTCGTAGTAACGCGGGTTGGTTTCCTTGTGTACCGTTTGAATACGTGCCGAGTAGTCGATGTGCGTGATCGAAGGTAGGTCGGAGCGCTCGAAGTAGAGTTTTTCGCGCAGATCCAGCGAGCCGTAATTTGCCGGCACCGGCTTTCTGCGGCTTTCAGCTACCGGGTGTACCAGCAGCATATAAGGTGAAATGCCCTCGTAATCAAAATAGTCCTGGCAATCCTCCGCCAGTACCGAAGGCGCGAAAGGCCGGAACGATTCGCGGTACTTGATCTTCAAATTCAGTTTCTTCTGCATTTCGGCATTCCGGGGGTCGCCCAGGATGCTGCGGCCGCCCAATGCGCGCGGCCCGAACTCCATACGGCCCTGCACCCAGCCTACCACGTTTCCTTCCGACAATAGCTTTGCTGCTTCCTGCGTCAGGTCTTTGAAGTTCTCGTAATGGGTATAAACCGCCTTGTATTTCTTAGCCGTAAGTGCCACATCGAGATCGGAGAAAGTTGGTCCCAGGTAAGACCCGCGCATAGCGTCGGCCTTCCAGGTAATCTTTCTGTCCTGACCAAAGTAAATATGGTATGCAGCTTGTGCCGCCCCCAGCGCACCTCCCGCATCACCGGCAGCCGGCTGGATGAAGATGTCTTTGAAAATATTCGCCTTTTGCAGCTTACCATTGGATACACAATTCAATGCAACGCCGCCAGCCATACACAGGTAATCGGCGCCAGTGAGACGTTTGGCTTCTTTGGCCATTCTCACCACCGCTTCTTCGGTGATATTCTGAATCGCGAGGCCGAGGTTACAATGCACGGCTTCGAGCGCATCTTCCGGCCTGCGGGTTTTGAACCCGAACAATGCCTCCCATTTGTGCTCGTTGACCATTTTCAGGCCGGTAGCATAATCGAAATACTCCTGATTGAGCCAAACTGACCCGTCTTCTTTCAGATCTATGAGTTCTTTCAGGATAATGTCTTCATAACGCTTGATGTCTGGCGACGACGGGTCACCATACGGCGCGAGGCCCATCAGCTTGTATTCCCCGGAATTTACACGGAAGCCCAGGAAGTAGGTAAATGCGGAATAAAGCAACCCGAGCGAATGCGGGAAACGCAGCTCTTTGAGAATGCTGATATCTTTCCCTTCACCCAGGCAGATCGACGCTGTCGCCCATTCACCTACCCCGTCAATCGTCAGGATGGCCGATTTTTCGTAGGGAGAAGGATAATATGCGCTGGCAGCGTGCGAGAGGTGGTGCTCCGGGAAAAGCATTTTCACCTTTTTCTTCTTATCGTAGCCCAGTTTTTCCAGCTCTTCGTTGATGAGCCGTTTCAGGAACATCTTTTCCTTGATCCATACCGGCATCGCGGTCAGGAACGACCGTACGCCTTTGGGCGCAAATGCGTAGTAGGTTTCGAGAAGTCTTTCAAATTTGAGTAATGGTTTGTCATAAAAAACGATCGCATCGAGCTCGTTAATGGACAAACCGCCGTATTCAAGACAAAATGCAACTGCATTGGAGGGAAAACCGGGGTCGTGCTTCTTGCGTGTAAAACGCTCTTCCTGTGCTGCGGCAACAATTTCGCCATTATCTATAAGAGCCGCGGCCGAATCATGATAAAAAGCCGAGATACCTAAAATTTTCATTAACGTGTGATTAGAATAATGTGTACAGTCTGGTGCTAAACCGTCCAAAAGGCGTGCAAGATAAGCATTTTGAACAAGGCTGCAACTTGACGCCGTCTGCTAATTACACGTATAATGTTATTAAACGGTTCGGAATCAAGCAAATAAATATTCCGGATAACGAAAGGATAACAGCTTGCATCACCGATCTGCATTTAAATGATTAATTATGAACTATTTCGAAGGTTCCAACGATCCGCGGCACAATTCGGTGCCGTATGATAAATTGTACAATTTCGCTGATGAATCGTCGGGCGCCCGGATTGCCTAATGCTACTGTATTACAGAATTTTGGTAGGCTTATGATTCTCATCGAGCGCCACAAAGGTGAATATCCCCGTCACGGCTTTCTCGCGACTTACCTCGTACATTTTCTCCACAAAAATATCAACGCGAACCTTCATGCTGGTATTTCCAACGGTCTCGACGCGCCCTACCAGCTCGATAATGGTCCCTGCGGGAATGGGGTGTGTGAAATCAATGCGGTCGGATGATACCGTTACACAACGCAACCTCGAAAAACGCGTGGCAGCGATGAAAGCGACTTCATCCATCATCGACAGCGCCGTGCCGCCGAAAAGAGTATCGTAATGATTGGTGTTATTAGGGAAAACGGTTTTAAAAACGCGGGTTTCCGAAGCGGAAATTCTATCTTCTAATGTCAAAATACAACGGTTTACTGGTGTTGGTAACAGTCGTTTGTGGTCAGGTAAGGTCGGGAGTTGTCAAGAATGGTCAGGTGTTGTCATGAGTAGTCAGGTGTTGTCATGAGTAGTCAAGAATAGTCAAGTGTTGTCATGAATGGTCAGGTGCTGTCATGAGTAGTCAAGAATAGTCAAGTGTTGTCATGAATAGTCAAGAATAGTCAAGTGTTGTCATGAGTAGTCAGGTGCTGTCAGGGGTGATAATACCTCTCCATTTCTGACCATACCTGACTACATCTGACCATACCTGACTATTCTTGACAACTCATGACTACACCTGACCATACCTGACTACAAATGACCGTAAATGCCCGCCGTCGCTACCCGGCGACTTCGACCGATTCGCGCAGCAAGTTAGCGGCAGAAATCATGTTACGCAAAGCGGCTTCGGTTTCCGGCCATTTGCGGGTCTTCAATCCGCAGTCGGGGTTCACCCACAGATTCCGTGCCGGGATTACCTTCAATGCCTTTTCGAGCAGAACGATCATCTCGTCCACAGTCGGTATACGGGGTGAATGGATATCGTATACGCCCGGGCCGATTTCATTCGGGTAATTGAACTGCGCAAACGCGTCGAGCAGTTCCATTTGTGAGCGCGATGTTTCGATCGTGATCACATCGGCGTCCATTGCTGCGATGGAGTCGATAATGTCGTTAAACTCCGAGTAGCACATGTGCGTGTGGATCTGCGTCTGATCGGCTACGCCCGCGGCGCTCAGGCGGAATGCATCCACAGCCCATTTCAGATAATTTTGCCAGGCGTGTTTCCGCAATGGCAGGCCTTCACGGATCGCCGGTTCGTCGATTTGAATCACTTTGATACCTGCCTTTTCCAGATCCACCACTTCATCACGTATCGCGAGCGCGATCTGGAATGTAGTATCCTTTCTCGGCTGGTCATCCCGCACAAATGACCATTGCAAGATCGTTACCGGGCCTGTGAGCATGCCTTTTACCAGCTTTTCAGAATTGGCCTGCGCAAAAGCCGACCATTTCACCGTCATAGGCCCTTCTCGTTCGACATCACCATAAATGATCGGCGGCTTCACGCACCGGCTACCATAACTCTGCACCCAGCCATTTTGGGTAAATACAAAACCTGAAAGCTGCTCGCCGAAATACTCCACCATATCGTTCCGCTCGAACTCGCCGTGTACCAGCACATCGATCCCCAACTCTTCCTGCCAACGCAGCGAGTCGACGATCTCTTCGCGAATGCGGGTTTCGTATTCACCCAGTGTCAATGCGCCTTTTTTGAACTGTGCACGAAGCTGCCGTACCTCGTCCGTTTGCGGGAACGAGCCGATCGTTGTCGATGGGAATAATGGCAATTTCAGTTTTTCCAATTGAATAGCCTGCCTGACGGAAAATGCATTCTGCCGTTCGAAATCCGGTTCGCGCACTTCCTTAACCCGTGCTTTAACGGCCGGTTTGTGGATCAATGCAGAGGTACCGCGGCTTTCAATGGCTTTTTGGTTGTCGGCAAATGCGCTGTCGGCAGCGTAATCCGCCGTTGCGAGCCTCGCCAATGTGGTCACCTCATTCAGTTTCTGCTTTGCAAATGCGAGCCAGTTTTTGATTTCGGGGGTTAATACCGCCTCATTCTTTTCAAGATCCAGATCATAGGGGCTATGCAACAGCGACGACGACGGCGCTACCAAAACCCGCTCTTCCCCCAGCATATTTACCGCCTTTTGAATCCATTCGAGTGACTTGCGATAGTCGTTTTTCCAGATGTTCCGGCCATCGACTACACCCAGGGAGAGCTTTTGGGTGGAAGATACAAATGCCTCGTCGGCAAGGATCTGTGGTAACGTCTCCGCACCGCGCGTCAGGTCCAAATGCAATGCATCCACCGGTAATGCAGTCGCAGTCGCCAGATTATCGTCTAGCGGCCCGAAATAGGTGGTAACCAGAATGCGCAGCTTCGGTAGTGCTTCCCGGATCTGGTTGTAGGCGCTCAGGAATGCGAGTTTTTCCTTTTCATTCAAATCCAATACTAATCCCGGCTCATCGAGCTGTACCCATTCAGCGCCTCTTCCCGAGAGTTCTTTAAGTATAGATATATAAACCGGTAAAAGGCTATCCAGCAGATCAATGCGATCGAAGCCACCTTCCTTTTCTTTACCTAAAAGCAAATAGGTAACCGGCCCCAGAAGCACCGGTTTCGTAAGGATACCCTTTTGCAATGCATCTTCAAATTCCAGCAAAACCTTCTCCGAATACCGCTTGAATTTCTGGTCCTTTGCAAACTCGGGAACCAGGTAATGGTAGTTGGTATCAAACCATTTTGTCATTTCCATCGCATTGATATCCAGGCCATTTTTCTGGTAACCACGCGCCATGGCAAAATAGAGATCGAGCTCCTTGTTCGATTTACCATCGAGCAACTGGTGATAACGCTCGGGAATGGCACCTACCATCAGCGAGGTGTCAAGGACGTGGTCGTAAAGTGAAAAGTCATTGGAGGGAATAAGGCAAATGCCTGCATTCTGCTGCGTTTCCCAGTTCTGGTGGCGGATCTTCCGGGCGACTTTCTGCAATGCATCGCGGTCGATGGTACCAGCCCAGAACTGCTCGTTAGCCTTTTTGAGCTCGCGGAGGCTTCCCACACGCGGGTAGCCGAGATTGTGTGACAACATACTTTTTGTGTTTAAAGAGTTAATAAAAACCCTGTGAAAACACCCTCCCATCCCTGCAAACGCCTGTTGCGGACGTTGGCCGGTACTTCATTCCATCGCGACAACACGTGGCTACCCTGCGAAACGAACAGATACAGTTTCCCCAAAACAGCCGGGTAGCCTGTGATACTGCAATAAAATGTGGTAAATCAATGCTTGACAGCTCCCCACCCGTGAGGGAAAAGCCATTGAGGATGATGGCAAGTCTCCTGGCTTGTATCATTTCTACCGCCCTTCTCGCGCGCCGGGGCGCTGCAATGGGACGCGAGGGTAAAAACAGGCCCTGAACGCTCAGAGCGGATACTTACAGTAGCACGACTGCCCGTGAATTGCACACGGTTCCTTTTTGTTTTGCTCGATTTTGGCTGAGGGATCCAAATGCAAAAACCATCATCCCGATTGACGGGCGTTCACAAAGAACTGCGTCAAATTTAGGCGCATGGCGCATTCAGCCGTAAATGGGGTGTTGAATTAAGTGAAGTGAAGAAAAATTAGAGATGGGGTAAGGATAAAATATCTGATTTAGGGTTGAAATGATGGTCAGAAAAGTGATTCTGTAAATCTGGATTTTAAGGAAAAATGCCTTGGTATACTCATACTTGATAGACTATTGCCGGAAAGAAATGATTCGAAATCGTTCTTTTCTTGCTCCGTCGCAATGCCACTCTTTAATCCCTCCTCCATAGCCACCATTAGCGCTATATCTTCTTCTTCCTTCGAAAGGACACGCTCCGTTACATCAATATCAAGTGCTTTGATAACACTCAACAAAGCATCTTTTTGAACTGTGGTAACCAGAACGTCGAGTAAAAGTCTCTCTTTCCTATTTGGGTTGACCGCCGCCATCTGTAAGCTGAGGTTATTTTGTTTATAAATTTACAAACTATCCCTGCCATTACGAAATCAACTCCGCCGCATCTGCATCCAATATAAACTCTGCATTCAAATGATTCTGCAAGACCGTCGCCGGGAAATCCTTGGAAACGGGAAACGCCAGCGCCCGCTGGATTACCGGTGCTTTCGCGGCGCCCGAAGCCAAAAGAATGGCGGAACGTGCTTCCAGAATATGCCGGATGCCAACGGTAATGCCGCGGGTAAGGCTGGTCGGTTGCTTGAAATACTTCTGTCCTACTTCCACAGTGACGGTGTCCAGCTCCGA
Organism: Dyadobacter sp.; assembly: GCA_035565435.1. GTDB lineage: Bacteria > Bacteroidota > Bacteroidia > Cytophagales > Spirosomataceae > Dyadobacter. The sequence goes on from DATMSL010000387.1 coordinate 7,751, forward strand.
AATGTGGGCATAAGTGTCCCAAGGCGTACCAGGCTCGTTGAGCGCGAGGTGGCCATTCATGCCTACACCTAATATAATAAGGTCGAGGCCGCCGAGGTTTTCCACGATCTTGTTAACGCGGTCACATTCGGCTTGCGGATCGAAGGCTTTGCCGTCGAAAAAGACGATCTGGTCCGGTCGAAGCCCGATAGGCTTCAGGAAGTCACGGTCGAGGAGGTCGCGGCAACTGCCGTCGTCACCGGCACCAAGACCAATCCATTCATCGAGGCCGATGAAAATGCATTGGGAGAAATCGACACGGCCGTTCTGGTTGGCCGCTACTAACGCATCGAACATTCCCTTGGGGCTACTGCCGGATGGGAAGCAAATGACCGATGTGGGTTTGTGATTTATGAGGTTGATCACACGCTCAGCCGCGGCGGAACTCATGAGCGCGTAGTCGGGATAAATGCTGATTTTGGGTATCATGAAAAGTGGGGTTCAGGTTCTCGGTGCGTCAATCTAAACATTCTTTTTTCAGAGCTGAACATTTATCCATAAAAAACTCCAGAAACTGCAAGTCCGGGCCTAACTTTACCGCACATTGTTCAATTACATTATCATTCTACTTCAAAAATGGAATACCGTATAGAAAAAGACACGATGGGCGAGGTGCAGGTGCCTGCGCATGTATACTGGGGCGCCCAGACGCAACGCTCGATCCAGAACTTTCCTATCGCACAGGATATCAATAAAATGCCGAAGGAGATCATCAAGGCCTTCGCATACCTGAAAAAAGCTGCCGCTATCACCAACTTCGAGGCGGGCATACTTTCCCAGGAAAAAAGCGACCTCATCGGCAAAGTTTGCGACGAAATCCTGACGGGCGAGCTCGACGACCAGTTTCCACTGGTAGTGTGGCAAACCGGCTCGGGAACGCAGTCGAATATGAACTGTAACGAGGTGATCGCCTACCGCGGGCACGTGCTGCAAGGCGGTGAGCTGGCTGACAAAACGAAGTTTTTGCACCCGAATGACGATGTGAACAAATCACAGTCGTCGAACGACACCTACCCTACCGCAATGCACATTGCGGCTTACAAAATCCTGGTGGACGTGACCATCCCGGGCATTACCAAGCTGCGAGATACGCTGAAAGCTAAATCCGAAGCATTTAAAAACGTGGTTAAAATCGGCCGTACGCACTTTATGGACGCTACGCCGCTCACTTTGGGCCAGGAGTTTTCGGGCTACGTTTCGCAACTCGATCATGGTTTGAGAGCTATCAACAATACACTGGCACACCTTTCGGAACTCGCATTGGGCGGTACCGCGGTGGGAACGGGTATCAACACGCCGGCAGGATATTCCGAAAATGTAGCGCGCCACATCGCTGCATTGACCGGCCTGCCGTTTGTTACTGCTGAAAACAAATTCGAAGCACTCGCTGCACACGACGCGATCGTGGAAGCGCACGGTGCATTGAAAACCGTCGCGGTAAGTCTGATGAAGATCGGGAACGATATTCGTATGCTGTCGTCGGGCCCGCGCTCGGGTATCGGCGAAATCCATATCCCGGATAACGAGCCGGGAAGCTCCATTATGCCGGGTAAAGTAAACCCTACCCAATGCGAAGCTATGACCATGGTAGCCGCACAGGTAATGGGTAACGACGTGGCGATCGGTATCGGTGGTTCCAACGGCCATTTCGAGCTCAACGTTTTCAAACCGTTGATGGCTTATAACTTCCTGCATTCGGCCCGTTTGATCGGCGATGTGTGTGTTTCGTTCAACGATAATTGCGCGGTGGGTATCGAGCCTTTGCGTGAGAATATCAAGAAGCACGTGAACAACTCGCTGATGCTGGTTACTGCTTTGAATACTAAAATCGGTTATTATAAGGCTGCCGAAATCGCGCAGACCGCTCATAAAAACGGCTCTACGCTGAAAGAAACGGCTGTGGCACTGGGTTACCTCACGCCGGAAGAGTTCGACGCATGGGTGAAACCGGAAGACATGGTGGGCGAGATCAAGTAATTGATCAACCTCCAGGTAATGTCTGCGAATGCCCTGCCGAAAACGTGGGGCATTTGCATTTAGACCTCTCAATATCATGAATATCAAAGAAGAATTGCTGGCCGACCCTTACCAGTCGAAGCGGAAAGCGACCGAAGTGGCCATGTACGCCTGTACGTCGGAAGATGCATTCAGGCATTTGATGCATTGCTTCGAATCCGATGAATACCGCCTCGCGCAACGTGCTGCGTACAGTGTGAGCATCGCCACGCACGAACGCCCGGAACTCATCCGCCCGTACATAGGCGTGCTCGTGAGTCAGCTGAAACGCACCGATATTCATGACGCCGTGATCCGCAACAGCGCGCGCATTTTGCAGGATATCAGCATTCCAGATGAATTTCATGGGGAACTAATGGACGCGGCGTTCGGCATTATCGCGAACCGTCAGCTAGCTATCGCGATCCGCACGTTTTGCCTGACCATTCTATTTAACCTATCCAAAATTTACCCGGAGATCCAAAAAGAACTGCGGGTATTTCTGGAAGAATCGGTTGAATACGAGCCAGCGGCATTCCAGTCGAGGGCCCGAAAAATCCTGAAAAAGATCTGAAAATGCCCTCCTTGTCGAGGATAGAGGCCTATTTCACCGTCTGATAAGCAGATATTACAGGTAAATCATTTTACCTTGCTTCTTTAAAACAAAAACAATAGATGATCATATACTGCCACGCCATACTCGACGGCTCGCTCAATGCCAAACTGAGCGAAGCGCTTACCCCGCAGCATCAGATCCATTTCCGCACTGAATCGGCCAGCAATGAGGAGCTTAAATCCTGGTTTGCCAGCGCCGATTACATTCTCGGCAACCCGCCGGTTGCGTGGTTCGAAAGCATTCCTGCCAACTTGAAATTCTGGCAACTGGATTCCGCCGGATTCGATCAATACGCGTCTGTGGCCATTCCGGATCACGTCAAAACGGCGAATATGGGCGACTGGTTTGCACGCCCGTGCGCCGAGTCGATCGTCGGCGGTGTGCTGGCATTGTACCGCGGTATCGACAAGCTGACGCTTTTGAAACAGAGAACAGAATGGATCGGTACGCCACTCCGTGCCGAGTTGAAGATTTTATATAAACAAACTGTGATCATACTGGGCGCCGGAACGATAGGGCAATCGGTGAATGCCATTTTGAAAGGATTAGGTTGCACCACGCATTTAATGGCGCGAACCTCGCAGGAAGCCGATATCCGTAGCAAGGAAGATCTTTTCAATACGCTGCCGCACGCCGACGTGGTAATTAATACACTACCCGGAACCGCACAGCATTTTGTAAATGCGGAGTTCATTTCAGCCATGAAAGACCAGAGCGTTTACGCAAGTGTGGGACGCGGCAGCACGACCGATGAGAACGCATTGATCGATGCATTAAAATCAGGCAAACTGGACGGCGCCGTGCTCGATGTGACCGAGATCGAACCGCTGTCAGCAGACAGTCCGCTTTGGCAAATGGACAATGTGATCCTGACCCAGCATACTGGTGGCGGTCACAAAAATGAGCACATGGGGAAAGTAGATTTATTTTTGAACAACATTTTTGCAATACAAAGCGGCGCCGCTATCGCCAATGAAGTAACCCTTGTAAAAGGATATTAAACCGACCGAAACTGAAATGCTACTGACAGAAACCGATATCGCAGAAGGTATCCAGGATAAATATTTTTTGAAATTTGGGACGGCTACGCGCGAAACCGTACGCGTGTTCCGCTCACCGGGCCGCATTAACCTCATCGGCGAGCATACCGATTATAACAATGGCTTCGTACTCCCGGCGAGTGTGGATAAGGCCGTGTATTTCGTAATCGCCCCGCGCGAGGACGACCAGGTGATCCTCTACGCCGCTGACCTCGACCAAACGTATTCGTTTTCACTGGATGATCTTTCCAAACCGGAAAAGTCGTGGCCGCATTACCAGATTGGCATTGTGGAGCAAATTCAAAAGAAGGGCTTGAAAATCGGCGGTTTTCAGGCGGCGTTCGGCGGTAATGTGCCGGTGGGTGCCGGGCTCTCGTCGTCGGCTGCATTGGAGTGCTGCCTTTTGTTTGCGTTGAATGAAATCTACGGGCTGAACCTCGACCGTTTCAGCATTGTAAAAATGTCGCAAAAAGCGGAGAATGAATACGTAGGCGTGCAATGCGGCATTATGGACCAGTTTGCTTCCGCGTTTGGTAAGGAAGAGTCGGTGATCCGCCTCGATTGCCGCTCACTCGAATATGAGTACTTCCCATTCCCGATGGACGATTACCTGATCGTGCTTTGCGATACGATGGTGAAACACTCCCTGGCCAGCTCGGAGTACAACACCCGCCGGCAGGAATGCGAAAAAGCGACCGCCATTTTGCAGCAATATGATCCGAAAGTACTGAGCCTCCGCGACGCGACACCGGCATTGGTGGAAACACATAAGCAGGAAATGGGTGACGTAGTTTACCGCCGTGCCAAGTTCATGACCGAAGAAATCCAGCGCGTACAAGACGCCTGCGACCTGCTCGCACAAGGCAATCTCCCCGATTTTGGCAAAAAAATGTATGCTACTCACTTCGGGCTCCAAAATGAATATGAAGTAAGCTGCCCGGAACTCGATTTCCTTGTGGCCCAGACATTGGACGACGACTCCGTACTCGGCGCCCGGATGATGGGCGGCGGCTTTGGAGGTTGTACCATTAATCTGGTAAAAAAAGAGAATGTTGATGCTTTTGAAGCCAGAATGAAGCAAGCCTATCTTGAAAAATACAAAATCGACCTGCCTTGCTACCGTGTGAAAATCACCGATGGTACGGAGGAAGTTGCCCTCGGATAATCTGACCATTTACGCAAACTCTTAACCTTTGACCATGAGAAGAATCTCTTTTTTACTCACTGCGCTGGTTGGCCTGGCCATTTTCAGTTGCTCAAAAACCAAGAATGAAGAAAAAATGATCAGTACTATTTCCAAAGAGGCTTTCGGCCAGCTCCCCGACGGCCAGCAAGCCGACCTGTACACACTGACCAACGCCAACGGCATGACTGTCAACATTACCAACTACGGCGGGATCATCACCAAACTCACCGCACCGGACAAAAACGGTCAATGGGCCGATGTGGTGCTGGGTTTCGACTCACTGGCGCCCTATTTGAGCGGTCACCCGTTCTTCGGTGCATTGGTAGGTCGTTATGGCAACCGTATCGCGAAGGGTAAATTCAAATTGAATGGCCAGGAATACTCGCTGGCAATCAACAATGGCCCTAATGCATTGCACGGCGGCACGAAAGGCTTCGACAAGGTGATCTGGAAAGCGACGGAAATCAAGCAGGATTCGGTAGTAGGTTTGCAACTGGAATATACCAGCAAGGATATGGAAGAAGGCTACCCGGGCAATCTGACCGTAAAAGTCGTTTACACGCTCGACAACGAGAATGCGCTGACGATCGACTACACCGCGACCACCGATAAACCGACCGTCGTAAACCTCACCAACCACTCGTATTTCAATCTAACCGGCCTGAAACGCGACATTCTCGACCACGAAGTCACCATTGCCTCGGATAGCATCGTACCTGTGGATACCACGCTCATCCCGACCGGCAAGCTTCGAGCTGTGGAAGGCACACCATTCGATTTCCGCAAGGCTACCAAAGTGGGTGCAGGTATTGATAAAATCGAAGACGAGCAGATCAAAGCCGGCGGCGGCTACGACCACTGCTGGGTACTGAAACGCAGCGGCGACGGCCTGGAAAAATTTGCCACTGTAAAAGATCCTGAAAGCGGTCGCGTCATGGAGGTTTTCACCACCGAACCCGGCGTTCAGTTCTACACCGGTAACTTCCTCGATGGCAAACTGACAGGCAAAGGCGCAACTTATTCGAAACGCTTCGGCCTCTGCCTCGAAACCGAGCATTATCCTGATTCACCGAACCAGCCTCAGTTCCCGACAACGACATTGAATCCGGGCGAAACTTATAAGACGACTACGAAGTATAAGTTTTCGGCGAAGTAAGTAGCAGACTCAACATTCCTCATTACAACCTCAGGCGAAGAACAGGCCGCGTATGCGGCCCGTCTTCGCCTTTGTTCTTTTCTGCCACTTTTTAGCTAATTTTGGTATGCCAACTGTGTTATACATTAATGGTTACCGGTTCTTTTTCTGGATGAACGAGCACGAACCGGTTCACATTCACGTTGAAAAAGGCAAATGTAATGCGAGGGTTATCCTGGTTCCGGAAATAGAGGTTTCTTACAACCATGGTTTTAAAAAGAAGGAATTGAGAAGCATTATCGATATAATCATCTGTAACTATGGAAAAATCATTCAAGCCTGGCAAGACACCTTCTATAAGCGAAGAACTTCAAGTTCAGCTCAATGCGTCGGATGATGAACAGGTAGTCGAAATTGCAGATGAGTTTGACCGCTATATTCAAACCAACGGATTGCAGATTCGGCACTTCGGATTTGCAAGAGACCTTGATTTGGCTTTCTTTATCTTGAATGACAAGCGGATAATCACAAGGACACTGTCATCTCTTCCATATCTGGCAAATGCAGAAGACTATGACCTGGATCAATATACCGTCTCAGAGACCGGCATTCACTGGCCTGATCTCGATGTAGACATCAGCCTTCGCGGACTATTGCAGGAGGAAAAGGTTTTAATCAAATAATTAAATACATAGTACTGTTTCAATGCTTACTAAAACCGTAAAAATCAGCAATGTTACCAACCTCTCCGACGCGCGCTATTGTGCAGGAATGGGTGTTGAAATGCTTGGTTTTTCCATTGACGAAGATTCTCCCAATTATATTTCTCCCAAAAAATTCGAGGATATCTGTTCCTGGCTGGCCGGCGTGACGCTGGTAGCCGAAACGGCCAAAACCGATCCCGATGCCATTTTGAGTGCCCTGAATGCATATCCGGTGCATGCGGTGCAGGTGAATGACCCCGGCTTGCTCAATTACCTCCGTACCGAGCTGGGCTTGCCGTTGCTGCTGCGCGTGAGCGTCGATCTCTACGAAGCTGGCGAAATCGTTCCTATCCTGAGCCGTTACGAGGGTGAAGTAACGCACTTCCTGCTGGAAAGCGATAGTGAGGCCGAATTATCCGAATCGTGGATGCAGGTATTGAGCACTGTCGAAGCCGATTACCCGGTACTCGTGGGCTTCGGGCTCGATAACGAGTTTACGGTAAGCGCACTCACCGAACTGCTTCCAAACATCGGTATTGCACTGCGTGGAAGCGAGGAAATCCGTCCGGGCTATAAGGATTTTGGCTCGATGATGGACATCCTGGAAGCGCTCGAAGAGCAATAAGGCCGTTTTTCACCTATTTAAAACATATTCTCACTAAAAACATCCGCTTAACACGCCCTTTCGCCGATAATAATTTTCCGGTTTACAGTATCTTGCATTACCTACTACCTTTGATTACAAATAAATACTAAACTAATCATGGAAAAGAAATTGCATCGCATACCTGACCAGGCAGTTTTCGGAGGGGTCTGTGCGGGAATCGCTCAGTATCTGCAAATTGACGTCGTGATCGTCCGCGTGATCTTCGTCGTTATGGCGCTGCCGATATTGCCTCCCGGATTTGGAATGACCGGGCTACTTTACATCATCTTGTGGGCAGTGCTGCCGATCGGCCCCGCCGGAGAAGTGTACACCACCCATACGGCATTCGGCTCCGAGCCTTCCAAACCATCCGATCCGGTGGCCGACAAAAAGAGGTCCGATCAAACGATGATGATACTGGGCGGCGTGCTGATCTTTTTCGGCGGATTAATGCTGGTAGACGATCTTCCTTTCTGGTTTTCGTTTAAAAAATACTTCTGGCCTATCGTGCTGATTGCCGTGGGTGCATTTCTGATCCTCCGCCAGCGTGATAAGGAGGCCGAAAACAAATCGACGGTATATCCTACCACACCTCCGCCCGCAGAGCCGGTTGATCCAGGCCCAGACCCGCAGCCTTACACACCGTTTTCGCCCAGCGCTTCGCCGGAAACCCATTTCCCCGAAGATCCTGAACTGAAAAAATCGGACAGTGGTGACGACGATGTCATCAAAGTCAACTAACCTTCCTGAATCGTACTATAAACCATAAAGCCATGAATTTCAAAAACATTTTCTGGGGTGTAATCCTCATTGTCATCGGGGCGCTCTTCCTGGTGGAAGAACTCACCGCTTTCGACTTCGGCCGCTTCTTTTGGCCCATTATCCTGATCGTGACAGGTGGATTGCTGCTGTTGCGCAACTTTCTGAATACTGACAGTACTAACCGATCAAACATATAAGATCATGAAAAACTCACGTGGCATTGTTTGGGGTGGCTTGCTGGTCATTTTCGGGGTGATCTGGCTGCTTCGGAGCATGAATTTGCTGAATATCGATTGGGACCTGGTATTACCTTACTGGCCGGTGCTGCTGATTATCGCCGGTGCCATTCTGATGGCGGCCGGCCGGGAACGCGGGTCGGGAGGTATTGTAGCACTGCTCATTACGCTGGCCGTTTTCGGAGGTGTGGTAAATAAAACGCACCAGGCATTCGACGACCATGGTAACAACTGGCATTTCGGCTGGGACGATGACGACGACGATCATGAATACGGCTACCACCACGACGACGATAATGACGACGACGGGGACGAAAAAGACAACGATTACCGGAGAGAGCATTGGAAAGAGGGCGACCGGCCTGTCAACAGTACCTACAATTATGAAATGGAAGATTTTATCCAAAAAGCCAATTTCAACCTGGAAGGCGGCGCTGGTTCTTTTTCATTGAATGGCAATACCGCTAAATTGTTCGAAGCAGCCACTACCAGTACAGTTGTTGGTTTCCGGTCCAATACATCGGTAAACAAGCTGAACAACTCCGCTTCGGTTACCTTGAAAATGGAAGACGGGAACGTGAAGATCAAAAACGGGGAAATGTCGAATCAAGCAAAAATTCAGCTGAACGAAAAACCAGTCTGGAATATCGACCTGGGAATCGGTGCCGGAAAAGGTGACTTTGATTTCAGTAACTACAAAGTTGAAAAACTGAAAGTAAGCACCGGCGTGGCCGATATGGACATCCGCCTCGGCGACAAAATGCCTACTGCCAACGTCGACATCGAGGCAGGCGTAGCTTCGGTAACACTCGAAATCCCGGAATCCATCGGCTGCGAAATGCGCATGGACGGGGCTTTAAATGCCAAAAACATGGAGGGATTAAGCAAAATCGGTGACGGGCTTTACCGCACCTCGAACTTCGACACCGCAGCGAAAAAAGTCATTGTGCATTACGAAGGCGGACTTACCAGCATCAATATCAGAAGGTACTAGCCCACCCTTCCGATTTCAGCAAAAAGAATATCTTTGCAGCTTTTGCAAGGATATTTTTTTATGCTCAAAACTGCCTTTTGTCTGCTACTAACAGGCTTCACCGCTTTCCAGTCCATTGCCCAGTCATCGAAGTTACTGCCTGCTATCGAGCAAAAAATGGTAGACCGGGGCCTTGTTGATATTCAAAAAGTTGATCCTGAAATCCTCGTCGAACTAAAATATTCTACCACCGACAACTTCATCGGACGCGATGTGTACGGCGAGCTCACGCGCGCATACCTGCAACCCGAGATGGCCAAACGGCTTGCCAAAGCAAATGCATTATTGAAAAAGGAGAAGCCAGGCCACCACTTGTTGGTGTACGATGCCGCACGGCCCAATTCTGCTCAATATGACCTTTGGAATGCATTGGATCATTTGGAAATCCCAGCGCGTAGCAAAACGCAATATGTAGCCGATCCGAAAATCGGTTCAAATCATAATTTCGGGTGTGCTGTTGACCTCACCGTGGTCGACGAAAACGGCAAACCACTAGATATGGGTACGAAATTCGATTTCTTCGGCCCGCTTGCCTACCCGCGTTCCGAGCAGGAAATGCTCAAAAAAGGAAAGCTGACGGCCCGGCAAATCGAGAACCGTCAGCTGTTACGGAAGGTGATGACCCAGGTGGGATTCAAGGTCAATACCACGGAATGGTGGCATTTCGACGGCATGTCGAAAGCACAGGCCCGGGCTAAATATGGAATGATCCCCTGAAAATTCTAATCAGCACGGACGCTACTCCCACCAGTTACTTCCTTTTCGACTTTCGGGTTACCGCGATAACGCACATTGCTCGCGCCGCTCGCTTTTACATCGAGCAAACGTGTTACCCAAACTTTCGCATTACTGGCGCCTGAAACATCCAGATCCGACTCCTCCGTTTCCAGTTCGAATGCATTGAGCTGCGACGCCCCGGAAGCTTCGCCGTCAAGGAACTTCATTTTACCAAAAGCATTCAGCTGTGAGGCGCCATTGAGGTCGAACTTTAATGTGGTACCACTTCCTTCGAAATCGCAATGAGAGGCGCCGGAAAGCTCAATTTCAATGCTAGGCAGGTTTTCAAAATCATTGATCTCCGCATCTACCGCGCCCGAAAAATCCACACCGGCCAGATCGGGCATGGTAATGTCGATATCCATTCGCTGCCGTTTTCTCCATGAGTTATTGTAACGCGCAGTGAGCTTGCCGTCCTGAACGAAAATATTAAGATCATCGAGGTCGTTGCGCTCGCCGGTAGCTTCAACGCTGAACGAGGTGCCTGCAATCACATGAACGCGGATTGCGTCGCTTACTTCCAACTCATCGAAATTGCGAAAATCGTACGTGCGTGTGGTTTCGCCCCGCGGCGGAATGTCCTCGTCTTTATTAATGTAAACGCAGGATTGAAAAACAAAAGCGATACTAAGGGCAAGTGATAGTTTAAGAAAAGTTTGTTTCATGGCTAAAAGATGTTGTTTACAGTAGGACAAGCGGCCCCCTGTTTCCCCCTATTCAAAAAAATAAATTTTGTCGTAGGGGTATGCGGCGGGTAAGTTGTCACATTCCAAAGGACATCCAAAATGACCGCTCTTCTATATCAGGAACCGCTAATCGAAAGAGATTATCTATTTTTGACCGAAAATCAAAAACAGATAACGGTGCACTCTTCCGACCCAGAAATAGTCAGCGCGATACGGCGAGGCGATGAAAAGGCCTTTGAGCAGACCTTCCGGACCTATTATCCTAGGCTGTGCAACTATGCATGTACAATGCTGAAAGATGAAGAAGAGTCGGAAGAAGTCGTGCAAACGGTGTTTCTGACGATCTGGGAGAAGCGGGAAGACCTCGAAATCACCCTTTCGCTGAAATCCTATTTGTACCGGGCAGTGCATAACCATTGCCTCAACCGTTTCAAGCACGCAACCGTACGCGAGGCGCATAAGGATTACACTATGTATTTTTCGAGCGGGTCGTACGACTCGGTGACCGAGGTAATTCACGCCGGCGAGCTGGAAGAGCGTATCGAAAAAGCAGTAAGTACTTTGCCTGAACAATGCCAGAAAGCATTCAGACTCAGCCGTTTTGAGGAGTTGAAATATCAGGAAATTGCAGATCAGTTGGGAATATCCATTAAAACGGTGGAAAATCAGATAGGTAAAGCATTGAAAATTCTGCGCGCGGAACTGGCAGACTACCTGCCGGTGACGCTTTGGTTGTGTGGTAGCATTGTTGAACAGTTAATCAGATCGTAACCATGAACTCATCTCATGCAAACATATCGGAGGAGCTGCTCGCACGTTACCTGGCCGACACCGCTTCGGAACCCGAAAGAAATGATGTGGAAGCTTGGCTCGCCGAATCGGAAGCCAATGCTCGTGAGCTGGCGACCTACCGCCTGATCTGGGACCACACGGCTGCGATGAAAAAGAGCAGCGCTACGGTGGATACGGATGCCGCCTGGAATAAGATGAAAGGTAAAATGGCTGCGAACAAAGCTGCTACCCCGCTACCCGAAACATCCAGTCATGAAGCGCCCACTCGGGAAGCAAAAACAATCGAATTCCGGCCCGAAGTAAGGAAACGCCGGCTGCCGGTAACGGTATGGGCAGCCGCGATGATCGCCGTTCTCGTAATGGCTTTCGGATGGTTTTTCCTGATCTCCGACAAAGCGCCCGAATCGCTGCAAGTGGCCACAACAGACTATACGAAGGAGCAACTCCTTCCCGATGGAACCAAGGTTTTTCTCAATTACAATTCAAAATTGACCTATCCTGAAAATTTCAAAGGCGACCTGCGGACAGTTTCATTACAGGGGGAAGCATTCTTTGATGTGAAACCCGATGCCGCGCATCCGTTTGTGATTGAGGCAAATGGCACGGAGATTCGCGTTCTGGGAACGTCTTTCAATGTAAAAGCTTATCATGAAGCACCTGTGCGGGTGGATGTAGCTACCGGGAAAGTGCGCGTTAGCAAAAACTCACACCGCGTCGAACTCGTGAAAGGACAAAGTGCGGAAGTGCTGAAAGATTCGATCCGAAGCTTGCAAGCCAATATGAACCTGATGGGTTACCGCACGCAGATCTACGAATTCAATGCCGCCGATCTGCAAGATGTCGTTACGTCGATCCGCGACGGCTACCACGTGGACGTGCGGCTGTCTAATGAAAAGATCGCCCAATGCAGGCTCACAATCCGTTTCGAAAAAGAACCGGTAGACGCCACATTGTCCGTCATCGCCGAAACCCTCGACCTCAATCTCCGGAAAGAAGGAAAGGTTTACTGGCTCGACGGAAACGGTTGCCAATAGAAACCACAAGCTATCCTGCTTTGAAACTACTTTACAGAATTACTTTCTGCTGTGCCTGCATTTGCCTGCTCCCCGGCCACATTTTGGCCCAGGAACTGCTGGAAAAGCGCATTAATTTGAAAGTAACGAACCAACCGCTCGACGAGACTCTGCGAAAAATCGGCAATGCAGGCGGTTTCAGCTTCTCGTACAGCCCCGATATGATCGACGTCAGAAGCCGTGTGTCGATACAGGCTGAAAATCGGAGCGTCCGGGAAATATTGGTAGCCATTTTTAAAGACAAGGTCACCTTCAAGGAGCGTCGCCACTATATTATCCTTCAAAAGAAACCTGAAACTGAGAAGCCGGAAGAACCCGAAAATTTCGACCTGAACGGCTACATTATCGACAATAAAACCGGCAAAAAACTAGCTAATGCAAGTATTTACGAATCAGTGACACTGGCCTCGGCGGTGAGTAATCAATATGGTTATTACAAAATACGCCTTCCGGCCGCCCGCTCCTCACTCCGGCTGGAAATCAGGAAAGAAGATTATATCGGCAAATCCATTCCCATTCCCACGCGCAAAGATACCTACCTGCAGATTTCACTTAACCCGGACACGCTGAAACCGATTTCCGGGAAAGTCGCTACGCACACACCCGTGCAGGTGGACTCGCTATATACCAAAGTGACCGTCCCCCAATTCGAAGTGGCGCGAACAGAACTACCGCGCGATACCATTTTTATCGACAGCTCGGCCAGCGGCAAAGCCATCACCTGGGCCGATTATGAAGCGCTTCGCAGGAAGTACAAGCGTGCTCAGAATAAGTTTGTCAGTGCATTCGCATCGGCCAAGCAAGCCATACATACCCGCAATATCGAGGATACCCTGTACGCACCCTTCCAGGCCTCCGTTTTGCCGTTCCTGGGTACCAACCACGGGCTGAGCGGGAATATTGTAAATGAATATTCCATTAACCTCATTGCCGGTTATTCGTTGGGTGTTTCCAAATTTGAGATCGGCAGCCTGATCAACGTTGTGCGGGGGAATGTTACCGGATTTCAGTTCGCAGGCGTGAGCAACATTGTAGGTAACGATGTAGTAGGCTTTCAATATGCGAATGCCCTGAACATGACCCTGGGCAATTTCACAGGCTTCCAGGGAACGCATTTGCTCAATTATGTTGGGCACAATTTCAACGGCTTCCAGGTAGCAGGCGTGGGTAACGTAATCGTCGGCGAGCTGCGTGGCTATCAGTTTTCTGCCGTTTATAATTATGCTCACACCGTCAAAAGAGGCCATCAAATCGGCGCTGT
>DATMSL010000388.1:0-5663 GCA_035565435.1 Dyadobacter sp.
TGCTACCAACCGGAACATTGCCAACAACCTCTATGATATATTGCCTCCCGGTAAACCAAAAGGCTGCGCGCGACTCTGCACACGAAGGGCACACTTTCAGCCCTGGTAAATAACTGAAATCCAGATAACGTTTATTGGACAAAACCTGGATCAGGCCAGCGTCAGTTTTACCTGCTCAGACCTTGGTCTGGCTGCATTGCCACTCAAACAGTAGCCGCTGTTTCTTTCCCATCCATGTCATGAACTGCAACGGCCTACACCAGTGAGGCTATGCTTCCTTAAGCAATGCACAAAACACCAGTTTCCCATTAGCATTTTCCAAAATTCAAGCCAATTACTCCCTGACAATAAGACACTTGACTATATTCAACTCATCCGCAGAAGCACTTCCTTTAATCTTCAACACGGCGCCCTTCATCATTCCGGCTTCCGAGCAGCTCAGCTATCTGATCGAAAATCCGGCTTTACCATTATTAACCACCGGTGTAGCTACTCATACTTCCGCCACGCGCCCAGGATCGCGCCCGTGAGTGCGTACACGATCACGCTCACACCGCCGTTGATCAGCGAGAGTGCCAGCGCGCGCATGGAAAACATGTCCTTGACGATCGTTTCGAACAAAACAAAGACAGTCCCGAACAGTAAGCCAATGAGAAAACCCATTACGAGGGATTTGACGGGGACTTTGGTGAATACCCAGGCCATGGTGTAGGCCATGAAGGAAGTGGAGACAATGCTGGCAAGATAGGGGATCGGGCTGGTGGCTGACTTAATCTGCTCCATCGTGAAGCCATTCAAAGCCATCCATTGTTCTGAAAATGTGCTGTACCACAACGCTGGTACGATCTGACCTATCACTACGCACACTAGCACGGCCCAAAGATTGACAGATTGTTTTCTCATTGTATTGAGTGTTTTATTCAGTCATCGAAAGGAACTCCCCGGCCCAAATATAAGATGTTTCAGATATAATTGTGCTTTTTATTCATCGGATATAACAAATTCGATATTCCGCTTTAAACCGCCATATTTGGCCCTTTTTACAGGCGATCGGCGGAATATTTCGCGAAATATTTCTTCCGTGATTTCCTCCCAGTCGCCGTTTGAAAAACCGGCAAGCTCAGGCGGTAAATTAAACTCCGGAGTCGTGTGCGGACGAGCGAACCGGTTCCACGGACAGACGTCCTGGCATATATCGCAACCGAATATCCAGTTATTAAACTTCCCCTTAACCTCCTCAGGTATCGCGTCCTTCAATTCGATGGTATAGTAGCTGATGCATTTGCTGCCATCGACCACGAATGGGCCGGTAATGGCGTCCGTTGGGCAGGCGTCGATGCATTTGGTGCAGGTGCCGCAATAATCACCGGTGGCGCTGTCGGCCGCGAGGTCAAGGTCGCATATAATTTCCCCGATGAAGAAAAAGCTGCCCATTTCGCGATTGAGCAGGTTGGAATGTTTACCAATCCACCCTAACCCGCTTTTCGCAGCCCATACCTTGTCCATTACCGGAGCCGAATCGACGAAAATGCGGCCATTGACTTCACCCACTTCGTCCTGAATGGCTGTCAGCAATGCTCCGAGCTTTTCCTTTAATACATAATGGTAGTCGGTACCGTAGGCGTACTTGGATAGTTTGAGATCGTCGTCACCTTCCGGGAGACGCTCTTCGGGATAATAATTTAATAACACGGAAATGACACTCTTCGCGCCCTCCACCAGCTTGGTAGGATCAAGGCGCTTGTCAAAGTGGTTGGCCATGTAGGCCATGGCGCCGTGATGGTTGAGCGACAGCCATTTTTCGAGGCGAGGGGCTTCGCTTTCGAGGAATTGCGCTTTTGAGATACCACAAAAATCAAAACCGATTTCAAGGGCTTTCGCCTTGATAAACCGACTCCTCTCCTGCCTTACGATATCTGCTGCCGTCATGGCGCAAAGTTACAAATTGATTGTAAAATGCCATCTTGTCAGTAATTTAGCCGTGGCAAAGTAATTTAGGAGAAGAATGGCTGTTGCAAAAGTCACGTAACCGCGAAGAATTATGCCGGAAAATACAGAATTCAACATAGATCAAGACAAAAATTACGAAATGAACGAGGATAAAGCTTCATTGGAAACTGACAATCTGGTAAACGAAGAAAATTCCGAAATTTCCAACAATGTGCCGTTAGATAATGCAGGCCAGGAGATTACCGGAGAAGCACCTGCTGCTGACCCGCTGACCGCTGCAAAAGCTGAAATTGCCGAGCTGAAAGACAAATACCTGCGCCTTTATGCAGATTTTGAGAACTTCCGCCGCCGTACAGCCAAGGAAAAACTGGAAATGATCTCCGGAGCAAGTGCCGATATGGTAAAGCTTATTCTCCCGATTGTCGACGATTTCGAACGCGCCAAGGTTTCTTTTGATTCTTCAACCGATATCGAAGCATTGAAAGAAGGTGTAGATCTGATTTACAACAAACTTTATAAAGCCCTGGAATCCAAAGGCCTGAAAGCCATGGAATCCAAAGGCACCGACTTCGACGCTGAAATCCACGAATCCATCGCGCAGTTCCCCGCACCGTCGGAAGATCTGAAAGGAAAGGTGATCGATGAAATTGAAAAAGGATATTACCTGAACGACAAGGTCATTCGTTACGCCAAAGTAATCGTAGGCGCCTAGTGCTCTCAACCTTCCTTACAGGATACATTAGTAATTAAAAATGGCAAAGAAAAGAGATTATTACGAAGTCCTTGGCGTGGATCGTGGCGCCTCCGCGGATGAAATCAAAAAGGCTTACCGCAAGCTCGCGATCAAGTTCCACCCTGATAAGAACCCTGACGACCCTACTGCGGAAGACAAGTTCAAAGAGGCAGCAGAGGCATACAGCATTCTGAGCGACGACAACAAGCGCCAGCGTTACGACCAGTTCGGACATGCCGGTGTAGGCGGGGCTTCGGGTGGTGGAGCAGGCGGCTTCGGCGGTGGGTTCTCCATGGACGATATTTTCTCGCAATTCGGCGATATTTTCGGGGATAGCAGTCCGTTCGGGGATATTTTCGGCCGCCAGGGCGGAAATGGCCGCAGGGTACGCAAAGGCTCCGACCTTCGGATCAAGCTGAAACTGAACCTTGAAGAAGTAGCAAACGGGGTTGAAAAGAAAATTAAGGTAAAAAGACACGTTACCTGTAATACCTGCGGTGGCAATGGTGCCAAAAATGGCACGTCGCTGACCAACTGTAACAGCTGTAACGGAACCGGCCAGGTGCGCAAAGTGGTGAGCACGATGCTCGGACAGATGGTTTCAACCACTACTTGCCCTACTTGTAATGGGGATGGCAAGATCATCAGCGAACGTTGCGACTCCTGCGCGGGTGAGGGCCGCTTGCTGCAAGACGACCTGATCACTCTCAATATCCCTGGCGGTGTGGCCGAAGGCATGCAGCTCTCGATGTCGGGCAAAGGAAACGTTCCTGCACGCGGAGGTGTTGCGGGCGACCTGTTGATCGTCATCGAGGAAGAAGAGGATGCATTGCTTAAAAGAGACGGTAACAACGTCGTATTCGACATGCATCTAAGCTTTATCGATGCTGCGCTCGGTACTTCAGTGGAAATACCGACCATCGACGGCAAAGCACGCATTAATATCGAATCAGGAACACAGGCTGGCAAAATATTACGCCTCAAAGGAAAAGGTATAAAAGACCTGAATGGTTACGGAAAAGGCGATCAGCTCGTACATATTAATGTATGGACGCCTCAGCAGCTGACCTCCGACGAGCGTTCGACCCTCGAATCGCTCCGTCACTCACCGAACTTCCAGCCGAAACCGGGCAAGAATGAGAAAGGCTTTTTTGATAAAATGAAAGATTTCTTCCATTGATCATGCCTGTTCAATAAATATTCCAAAAGAGCTGCTCCATCACTGGAGCGGCTCTTTTTGCTTGACACCAATAGCGGCTTGCCGCGCTATTCATCATCGTTCATTAATAACCAAAAACATTACACAATGAAATCTCTGTTGCTTACCGGTGCATTGCTTTGTCCGGGGTTCCTCACGCCTGGATTTCTCGCGGCCCAAACCACGCCGGCCGCAGGATCGCCGGCCGCCGGACCGCCGGCAGAAATCAAATTTGCCACTTATAACGTGAGTATGGAAGCCGAAAACTATATCCCGCGTGGCACACCAGGTAATTCCGAGAAGGTACTGATCAAAGAACTGGCCTCCGGCTCGAACCAGCAAATCAAAAACATCGCGCAGATCATCAAAACCGTACGTCCCGATGTGATTCTGCTCAATGAGTTCGACTATGTCAAAAACCCGGCGGAAGGTGTTGAGCAATTTATCAAGGGGTATTTAAAAGAGGATTCAAATGGTGCGAAAGGCATCGATTATCCTTATTACTATTATTCTACCGTAAACACCGGCCAGCCAACGCCCTACGACCTCGACAGAAATGGCAAAACGGAGCAATTCGGCTCCGACGCCTGGGGATTCGGTAATTATCCGGGCCAGTACGGCATGGTACTTTTATCGCGCTTCCCGATCGATACCAAGGCAATACGTACATTCCAGCACTTCAAATGGAAGGACATGCCTAATGCATTAAAAACCACCACCGAAAACGGCTCCGATTGGTACACTCCCGAAGCCTGGGCCCAATTCCCGCTTTCTTCCAAGTCGCATTGGGATATCCCTGTTAAAGTCGGTAACAAAACCATCCACGTCCTCGCCAGCCACCCTACCCCGCCGTCATTCGACGGTAAGGAAGACCGCAACGGCAAGCGCAACCACGACGAGATCCGTTTCTGGAACGACTACATCACCACCGGCAAAGGCAATTACATTTACGACGACAAAGGCAAAAAAGGCGGCCTCGCCCCAAATGCCTCGTTCGTAATCCTCGGCGACCAGAATGCCTCCCCCGACGAAGGCAATGCAATCGCGGACGGCATCCGCCAGCTCATCGCCAACCCGGCCGTGAACGGCAGCACCGCTCCTGCCAGCAAAGGCGGTGCCGAGCATTCACCCACCAATGCATTTGCTAAGAATCACACCGCATTCTGGCGCATGCGCGCGGATTACGTGCTACCCTCGCGCAAAGGCTTTAAGATCATCGACAGCGGCGTTTTCTGGCCTTCCAAAGGCGAACCGATGGCGGAACTGGTAGAAAAACGCGAGTCGAGCTCGGATCATCGGTTGGTTTGGATTAGGTTAAAGGTTGAGTAATGCATTTTGCCTTCGCTTCAAATACTCGCTAAGAGATTATGTAAACACACAGGCGGCCGAACAACCCGGGCTGCCTGTGTGTTTAAAAAACCTTTGTGACAATTTTCAAATGCCCCTTTTTGGCCGTTCCGGGAATATAATCAATCCGAACTTCCCTATCGTAGAAATCCCAGCGGCCTGATGAATCTATGCGCCCGGCGGGAAGCTCAAAAGTCCATACCTTGTGTATCGTATCGGGATAATAAATCTCCACGATGGCCGTACCATCCAAATATCCAGTAATGGACGCTTCCACGACGTCGGCATGGCGTGAGCGGGAAGAATCCTCAAACATATATACCTGAGAAGGATCGGCAACTTCGAATACGCGTTCGTCTTCCATCCAATACGGCCACATTAACAGGAAAAATGCAAAGCCAACGAAGAACAGGATAATCGCTTTGGCTATGTTAT
>DATMSL010000389.1:0-2021 GCA_035565435.1 Dyadobacter sp.
ATCACGAACTGGCGCTCGAATTGTTCAAGACCGGTAATTCGGATGCCATGTACCTGGCCGGGCTGATGTCGAAACCTGCATTGATGACACCGACGGTGCTCGACGAATGGATCAAAGGTGCTTCCTGGCATATGATCAGCGAGTACACCGTGGCCTGGAATGCCGCTGAAAGCCCCTATAAATTTGAAATGGCGCGAAAATGGATCGAATCCGACCGTGAGCTTACCGCTGATGCCGGATGGGCGACCTGGGGATATATTCTGGCTTTGACACCGGACGATCAGCTCGATAAACAAGAGATTGACCAGCTGCTCGAACGTGTTGAGCGCCACGTACATTCGGCGCCCAATCAGGTCCGGTACGTTATGAATGGCTTCGTGATCGCCGTGGGTTCGTATTACGCGCCGCTGGCAGAGAAAGCGATGGAAGTCGGCAAAAGGATCGGGAACGTGAAGGTGAATATGGGTAATACTGAGTGCAAAGTGCCTTACCCGCCCGATTACATTCAGAAAATTTGGGACAAAGGCCTTTTAGGAAGAAAGCGAAAAGAAGTAAGGTGCTGACTATTGCTGCGCCAGCAGGTAAAGTACGGCCATTCTGACGGCCACCCCGTTTTCTACCTGGTTCAGAATAATGGAGTGTTGTGAATCCGCCGCATCGGACGACAGCTCCACGCCACGGTTGATAGGGCCGGGGTGCATGAGCACGATTTCCTTGTCCAGCTCGTCGAGCATGGCTTTGTTGATGCCGTAATACAACGAATACTCACGCAGCGACGGGAAGTATTTGATCTGCTGCCGTTCCAGCTGTATACGCAGCACGTTGGCGACATCGCACCATTGCAGCGCCTCTTTTACGTTATGCCCGATTTTTACGCCTAGTTCTCCCAAATGCTTGGGGATCAATGTGGAAGGGCCGCATACCATCACTTCTGCACCGAGTTTTTGCAGACAGAATATGTTTGACAATGCCACGCGTGAGTGCGTAATGTCGCCGATGATTGCAATTTTTTTGCCAGCAAGGTCACCCAGTTTTTCACGCATTGAAAACGCATCGAGCAATGCCTGTGTCGGGTGCTCGTGCGTGCCGTCGCCGGCATTCACGACGTTCGCAGGGATGCGGGTCGAGAGGTAATGCGGTGCGCCCGGACTGCTGTGACGCATTACGATCATATCCACCTTCATAGCGAGGATATTGTTGACCGTGTCGAGCAATGTTTCTCCCTTTTTGACCGAACTGCCGGAAGCCGAAAAATTGACCACATCGGCAGAAAGCCTTTTTTCCGCGAGCTCAAAAGAAAGCCTGGTGCGGGTGGAGTTTTCGAAAAATACGTTGGCAATGGTAATGTCGCGAAGGGAAGGGACTTTCTTGATGGGACGGTTAATGACTTCTTTGAACTGAGTCGCTGTATCTAAGATAGTTTGAATGTCGTTCTCGTTCAGGTTTTTGATTCCAAGTAAGTGCCGGACCGAAAGTTGTGTCATTGTTTGTATTCAAGAAAGTTTGGCAAAGATAATAAGGAAGCGGTCAATGCGAAAATTCGGGCGAAATTTTGTCGGATTCAAAACCAGAGCCGGAGCAATGAGCAGGGGAAATAGCGCCGTACCTCATTATATTTGCAACCCTCCGGCCACTTTCGCCGGACAGCAACTACTTTTTGAAAATGGATAAAGCAAAGGTGATCGCTCACGTGAAGTCGCTCCTCGATGAGCGCATGCAGGTAGCGTGGGCTGCCATGGAAGCGGCGCAGGAATCGGCGAACGATCAGGGAAAAAGCTCGATGGGCGATAAATATGAAACCTCGCGCTCGATGGGCCAGCTCGACCGCAATATGCACGCACGCCAGTATGAGCAGGCGCGCCAGGAACGGCTCATACTCGAAAAGATCGGTGAAGGTGAGGCGCCTACCCGCAGCGCCGTAGGGTCACTGCTGGAAACGACAGCCGGCTGGTTTCTGATCGCGGTAAGTCTGGGGGCCGTTAAAATAGAAAATGAGACCGTCATAGCAGTCTCATCTTCAT
>DATMSL010000390.1:0-6436 GCA_035565435.1 Dyadobacter sp.
TCAAACTCACCACCATGGAAACCAAAGGCCTCATCTTCATCCCCGACATCAGCGGGTTTACGCGGTTCATGCATGAAATCGAGATACAGCACGGGCGGCAGATTATCCAGGAGTTGCTGGAAACGCTGGTGAATGCGAACCAGATGGGGCTGGAAATTTCCGAGATCGAAGGTGATGCGATCCTTTTCTTCAAATTTGGCGAAGTGCCGGAGCTCGAAACGTTGTACCGGCAGGTTGAGAAGATGTTTTGCGACTTTCACAAGTACCTGATCGCATTTGATAACCGCCGGTTTTGCCAATGCAAGTCCTGCATTTCAGCGATTAACCTTACGTTGAAAGTGGTGGCGCATTATGGCGAGTTTACGACTTATCAAGTCAAGGATTTTAAAAAACTGATTGGAAAGGATATAATCGTAGCGCATCAGCTACTTAAAAACGACATCGAACAGCACGAATACTGGCTGGTAACCCAAAATCTGCTGAAAGGACAAAACCCGGATGGTTTTACCACCAATATGAAGTGGCAGCCCGGCTCGAAAACGACCGAAAATGAGCAGATACCCTTTCAATATACTCAAATCGGGTATTTGAAAGACAACATCCCGCCTTACAAACCGCCTTTGCTCGAACCGAAGGAAAAAGTCAAAATGCTGTCGGTATCAAGGGAATATGACGCGAATATCAAAAAGGTATTCTTCACTTCCGGCCACCTGGAACTCCGCCCACACTGGCAGGACGGAGTGAAATCCATCGAAGAGCTGGACCACTTTCTGCCGGGCATCGGATCGCGCCACCGCTGCATACGCGAGGACCGCGAAACGGTGATGTACGCCAGCGGATTTTCGTACGATCCCGAATCCCGGGTCATTTTCAGCGAGTCAGACGAGAAGTTTACCACGGCGCTCTATTTTGTGCTCGATAAGCTGGGCGAGAACCGCACGCGCCTCAGTTTGGAATACTATCTCAAAAAAGACCCTTTGAAACAGCTTTCATTCAGGTTGTTCAAAAAAGATAAAATGGAGGCCGAATTCCGGAAATCGCTGGCAAACCTGGAAGGGCTGCTTCCGCAAATTACCCTGCCGATCGATTTTTAAATGACCAAGTTAATTCTCCAATACACGGATTCTCATTCAATCATTCAATCATTCAATCATTCAAACCCCTACGGTATCGCTTTCGTCGGTAACAATTTTGTCTTCAATGTAAGACACGATCAGCGATGCAATGTCAATACCGCTCACTTCCTCGATACCCCGCAAGCCCGGAGAAGAATTGACTTCCATCACCAGCGGTCCGCGCTCGGATTGCAGCATATCGACGCCCGCGATTTTCACGCCCAGAGCTTTCGCTGCCGCAATAGCCGTGTGCTCTTCCTCGGGCGAAAGCTCGATCATGCAGCCGGAGCCGCCGCGGTGGAGGTTGGAGCGGAAATCGCCCTCGGCGCCCTGGCGCTTCATGGCGGCGATTACCTTGTTGCCGATCACAAATGCGCGGATATCGGCGCCTTTCGATTCTGCCACATATTCCTGGATCAGGAAGTTCGCCCGCAGGCCGTAGAAGGCCTCAATGGTCGATTTGGCGGCTTTAATCGTTTCGGCCAGTACAACGCCCACACCCTGTGTACCTTCCAGCAGTTTGATGATCACGGGCGGGCCACCTACCATATGGATAAGTTCATTGACTTGCGCCGGATTTTTGGCAAAAACAGTCTTTGGAATATCTATACCGGCCTTCGCGAGAACCTGCATGCTGCGCAGCTTGTCGCGGGAGCGTAGGATGGCCTGCGATTTCACGGTGGTAAATACCTTCATTAATTCAAGCTGGCGTACTACCGCGCAGCCGAATGCATTTACCGACGTGCCTATGCGCGGAATGACTGCGTCGATGTCCGTAACAGGCTTACCCTTGTAAACGACAGTCGGCTTACCGCCTTCGATCATGACAAAGCATTTGACGTGGTCGATCACAACCGCTTCGTGTCCCTTTTGTTTGATTGCCTCCACCAGGCGCCTGGTTGAATACAGGTCCGGATTGGTGGATAATACGGCGATTTTCATAAAAATGTTTTTAGAAAATGTGGAGGTTGGGCTTTACGCCCCGGTCTTGGTGCTCCGGTCTAGTTCTGAGGTGATTTTTGGGAACGAGTTGGTGTCAGCGAATGCCTTGCCGCCGACAAGTTCTTTTGGGAGACATCCACGATGAACCTGTTTTTGAGCAATTTTCGCCCGAGTAGTATGGGGTAACTCATTTTCTGCCGGTTGGCCAGCGAAAATTCGGTACGTATTTTCCGGCCGAAAAGCCTGATTGGTGTCTTAATCACAAACCGTTTTTCTTCCTTCCCGAAAGAGTTTCGGATCACGGTTTCTTTAAAATCGGTTACTATAAAGAAATGTGGAGGTGCGCCGCGCTTGGCGTCGAGATACACGTGGAGTTCCGTGCACCCTTCGTTTTCTATCAATTTCACCCGGGAACAGTGAATGGAGGATGTCGCGGCACCTGAATCCACGCGCACAGGCACATTGTGCCAACCCAGCTCCGGTAAATCCACAATATCGGTCGCGCCGATAATTTCCAAAGGACGTTTCATCTGCGCTGGAAAAACTGGGCAACCGTCAGTGACAGGTCCAGGAACACCATTTTGGCCCGCACATTGCGCTCGATGTGGTAATAGGCCGTATTAACTTCCCCGATCATCCTTTCCAGTGACTCAAAATTGACGGTTTTGGAAAAATTCTGTACGAAAGTAAGCTCTTCCTGCGGAACACGCAAAAGCTCACCTGCGCCGTGGCTCCACACAAGCATGTCCCTGAACAACCGCAATGCATATTCGAGCAGGCCTTTTTGCTTTTCCTTGCTCATGACGTCGTAGTTGTCAGCGAGTTTGACCAAATGCGCCACATCGAATTTGTAAGACGATCGCATCCAGTCGGCAAACCACGCCGAACGATCATCCTGCTCTTCCTGAACGAGTTTCAGCGCCTCGGCCATATTTCCGTCGGATAGGAATGCTATCTGGCTGGCAACGGGGTCGGTTACGTCGCTTTGTTTCAGGTAGGTTTTAATTTCCCCGTCCGTGAATGAGGGAATGGTAATGCGCTGCGTTCGGGAGATGATCGTTGTCAGTAATTTATCCGACTGATCACTTATCAAAAGGAACAACGTTTTTTCAGGCGGTTCTTCGAGAATTTTCAAAATCGCATTCGAAGAAGCCGCATTCATAATGTCCGGCTTCCAGATCAGCAGGATTTTGTACTCGCCTTCATAGGCCTTTACCGATAATTTTCTCAAAATCCCGCGTGCTTCTTCTACCGAAATGTTACCCTGTTTGTTGTCGGCTCCGATGTGATCGAGCCAGTCGGGGAGGACGCGGTAGGGGTTTTCCAGCAAAAAAGATCGCCAAAGCGGGAGAAATGCCTCGCTGGTTTTACCATCCACTTTTTTTGAAGTGGCGATGGGGAATATGAAATGGAAATCCGGGTGAATGAGCTTGCTCATTTTCACGCACGACGCGCAAGTGCCGCAGGCATCTTCCTCGTTCCTGTTTTCGCAGTTAATATAGGTAGAGAATGCCAGCGCGATGGCCAGCCCCGCTCCGCCCGTGGGATAATCAAAAAGCTGGGCGTGGGCCAGATGGCTGTTCCGGACCGAGCGGCGCAATGTCGCTTTAATATTTTCAAGTCCTGGAATATCTCTGAAAAGCACGATTAAATCAATTAATGGTTAAGTAAAACGCCTATTGGCCGCGCGTATTTGTAAAAACGACGCGCATGATATCTTCCTCGGTCTGCCCGAATGCGATGCCCCGGCGGCTCACCGTATCTTTTGCTACCGCCACGGCCTTATCGAAACGGTACTCCATGCACCCTTCTGCCGCACCTCCCCAGGTGAAAGATGGGACGTGCTTGTTCTGGAACCCGGCACCGAATACATTCACACTTACGCCGACAACCGTCCCCGTGTTGAACATGGTCGAAATTCCCGCTTTGGAATAATCTCCCATCATTAGTCCGCAGAAGAGCAAGCCGGTATCGGCCAGCATGTTCGTAGCATAGCTATGCAGCTTGACATTCGTGTGGTCGTTTTTCAAATTCGAATTGTTGGTATTGGCGCCGAGGTTACACCATTCCCCCAGCACGGAATTACCCAGGTAGCCGTCGTGCCCCTTGTTGCTGTACCCGAAAACCACGCAATTACTTACTTCGCCTCCGACCTTGGACGACGGGCCTACAGTCGTATTTGGGCGGATCTTCGTTCCCTGCGCCAGCACCCCGTTTTCACCGATCGCAAATGGCCCCTGGATCATCGATCCTTCCTGGATCAATGCGTTCTTGCCAATATAAATAGGCCCGTTTTCAGCATTCAGGATGGATGCTTTAATCACTGCGCCTTCTTCCACAAATATGTTCTCGGGTTTGTAACAATGCGTGAAAGGGTCGGTAATGCCTGCCGATTTTCTAACGGAAGCAATGCGCTCATAATCGGTTTTGATTTGTGCCCCATTCTGCCCGAAAATATCCCACACATTCCGGATCATCGTAAAGGGTTCTGCATATTCTACTACCGAAAGGCCGTTGGTACCATCCGAAGATTTCCACGTCGAATGCGTCCGCACCGCCATGATTTCCCCGTCGCTGGAAACAAGCGCATTGCCGTGCGGCAGGCCTTTGACAATGCCTGTCAGGTGGTCGTCCGGGCATAATGCACCGTTGATATACAGGTTATCTCCCGAAGTGTTTTCCGGGTATTTGGTGGCGAGATAAGCTTCTGTTTGGAATGAGACCGTGGAGTGGCATCTGTCGGCCCATTTTTCGGCCAGCGTGTGGATGCCGCACCGGATGCCGGCGACTGGTCTTGTATATGTAAAAGGTAAAAGCTGGATTCTAATCTTGGGATCGTCGAACAGAATGGTACTGGGCATAAATTAAGTCGTATGTGCCTGCCAAAGTTCGGGCATTTTATTGGTTACGGCAAAAAAAGAAAGCAGTCTCCGGGACATATTTGTCGGGAGACTGCCATCGTATTTTTCCGTTCTCCTGATGTGTTCGACCACACAGGAAAAAGCCAACGCGTTGCTTATTTTCCGTAACGCTTTCTGAACTTGTCAACGCGACCAGCTGTGTCAACCAGTACGTTTTTACCAGTGTAGAAAGGGTGTGACTGAGAAGACACCTCGACTTTGTACACAGGGTAGGTTTTGCCGTCTTCCCAAGTGATAGTCTCGCTAGTGTCTATGGTAGAGCGAGTAATGAATTTAAAGTCGCTTGATAGATCCCAGAAAACTACCTCTATATAGTTGGGATGAATATCTTTTTTCATTGGTATATGGTATTATTTGTTTCTATACGATTTCCAAAAGGATTGCAAAAGTAAAAAATCCTGATTTGTAAATCAAGTATTGGAACGCTATCTTTTTTAATATTAATGCAATACACCTAAAATTAATGCGCTAGACTTCACTGAGTTGCTGTTTGAGCACCTCTACGCCGCGCTTGGCTTCCTTCTCAAAATCAGTATAGACGAAGCATTCGATGGAAAGTCCCCCCTTGTAGCCAATTTTCTTCAACGCGCCCAGGTAAGCCCTGAAATCGTCGCCCTTCACACCCGGAGGAGTGCGTTTTTCCTTCTCGGCGATGTGGCAATGTACGATATGCTTACCATATTTAACGATTTCCGATGCAGGCTCGTCCTCCTTTAGCATATGGTATATATCGCAAAGCAGCTTCACGCGCGGACTTTTCACGGCATCCACGATCTCGACACCTTCGGCCAGGCTGTTGATAAAATTGGTTTCTCCGCGGTTCAGCGGCTCCACGGCGATGGTAACCCCGTATTTCTCAGCCATCGGCGCCATTTTCTGAGTTAATTCAATGTGCTGCGCCTTTGCTTTGGCCTTATCGAAGCCGTCGGGTATGATTCTTGAAGCACCGCTTCCGAATACGACGAATTGCGAGCCGCATTCCTTGGCGCGTTTGAGAACGGTCTCCGTTCTTTGAAGGATTGCCTCGTGGTTAGCCTCGGGGCCGAGTGTCTTCAGGCTCGCCGGGAGCAGGATCACATAAGACTTAATAGGGAAGTGCTCGCTTTTGAGTTGTTGGAGGTTTTTCTCGTAACCGGCGTCGCCGCCTTCGGGGATCAGGAAGCCCGCTACCGACTCCTCGATATATGCACATCCCGATTTTCTCAGGAATTCGGCTTTGTCGTAGGCGGCATACACGCCTAATGGGATGCTGTAAGCGGCACTTCCGGTGGCCTTGGCCATAGCGTCGGTAAGCGACCCGCCCAGCGCGAGGCCTGCCACCATTCCGGAGGTCGTTTTGAGGAAGGTCCGGCGGTCGGCCTGTTCGATAATTGTGCTCATAATTATATTGTTTAGCGTCTGTCAGTTGAAAATTTGTGAAGAATTAGCGGGCAGTAGTTTTTGTAAAGTTTACAACAT
>DATMSL010000391.1:0-11512 GCA_035565435.1 Dyadobacter sp.
ACTTAAAACATGGGAAAAGCACTTGAAATTACCGATAGCACCTTCGACGAACTGATCCAGGGCGACAAACCAGTACTGGTTGACTTCTGGGCTGAGTGGTGTGGGCCTTGTAAAATGATCGGTCCGGTTGTAGAGCAACTTGCCGGTGAGTACGATGGCAAAGCAGTTATCGGTAAAATGGATGTGGATATGAACTCTTCGGTACCTGCAAAATTCGGTATCCGCAGTATCCCTACGCTGATGATCTTCAAAGGCGGCCAATTGGTAGATAAAGTAGTAGGAGTTGTTCCCAAGACAACCCTTGAAGATAAATTGAATGCACAGATCGAAGCGACCGTTTGATAATCGCTGATTTGTGAAAGAGTTAAAAGCCCCGGTGACGGGGCTTTTTTATTGCCATATACTTGGTAAATGGTATATATTTATCTATCTTTAAGTCTATACTCACACTATGAAATCATCGGAATTTCACCGCATTATCGAGCGGAATGGTTGGGTCTGCGTCAGATCAAATGGAAGTCATCGTGTTTATCGAAAAGGCCAGGAGGTTTATATTGTCGCAAATCACGGAGCGAAAGAAATGGGTGAGGGGCTAAGGAAGAAAACTATTAAAAAGATGGATTTAAAAATGCTATGAAGAAGATCAGGGTGATTATTGAACGCAGTAAAGATTTCTTTTGGGCTTATGGCGATAATGTTGACAAGGTCAATGGCGGAGGCGAAACGATTGATCAGTTGAAACAATCGGTGCTCGAATGCATTGAAATTGTCAAATCATTTGACGACAAAAATATCCCGGCAGCGTTGAAAGGGGAGTATGAGATCGTCTGGAAATTCGATGTGGAAAGTCTTTTAGAATATTACAAAGGCATTTTCAGCCAAACAGGTATTGCCCGGTTGACTGGCATAAATGAAAAGCAACTGAACCATTATGCTTCGGGGTTGAAAAAGCCACGTCCTGCGCAGGCGAAGAAGATTGAGAATGCTCTGCATAAACTGGGCGGGGAGTTGCTCGCTATCGAGTTGTAGTGTAATGCTATTGCACTTGTCAAGGCGTCTGTCGTCACATGCCTAGGGCATTTAGCTGTGTTCATAACATGGCTTTTACTACCAACATTGCATGCCTAGCGGCATTTTAGTGAACCGATATCTGGATGCAAGAAGATCATTCGCATGCCAGGCCAAGTCGCGTAGCGACGTAATATTGGAAGCAAACCAGAAATCCGCTCTTTATTCCCAATCCCGTAGGGGTGCAACTTTACCCCTGGCTAATTTCAATATTGTCGCAACATGCGAAAACAACACCGCAGGAACAATGAAGGCGGGTAGCAAAACATACGGAGCTTTCAGCAAACCAACATTCGGCTGATCGAATGCAAATTGCTGAAA
The DNA here is from genome assembly GCA_035565435.1 of Dyadobacter sp. Classification (GTDB taxonomy): domain Bacteria; phylum Bacteroidota; class Bacteroidia; order Cytophagales; family Spirosomataceae; genus Dyadobacter. Next base: position 1,390 of record DATMSL010000391.1, read on the forward strand.
TGGCGTTGGCGCAGAAAGAATTGCGCGAACGACAATGTTCAGCAGCAATCCAAGGCAAACAATATTCCAAAACAGCAATCCCTTATTACCGATAATACCTTTGCGATAGGCCAGCCATACCAATGGTGCAGTAATGCCGGCAATAATGTCCGGATTACTGCCTTCGAATGTCATTAATTTAGGAATTTCATCCATTTGAAAGAGATAAAACAATACAAGCTCGACGGCTATTCTGACTGCGTGAAGCAAGGTGAGGTGCTTCACGGAGCCGGTTTCAACCAGCATTTTACTTCGGAAAATTGCCAGATAGGCGATGAGTATCACAGGAGGGCCGATAGCTAATGCAAAATGCGGAGGCGTGCTGGTGGTATCACGGTAAAAGCCGCTGGTACCTAGTAAAATTTGCGCCGGCAACCAGGTCAATGTCAGAAGCCACATGAATTTTGGCGCGTTTGCGGTTTTGTAAAGCATAATCCATGTCGTGATGACGGTAGCGACAAACAATGCAGAGGGTAATAAGTGGTTGGTGTTCATAGCGATTGATTTGATTTCATTACGAAATAAATCAATCGTTGGACGAAGAATCTTGCCAAATGACAACTTATAACGCAGCCTGCTATTTACCAGAAATTTCTTTTCTGATCCTGCTCAGCGAAGTGTCTGTGATGCCGAGATGGGAAGTCTGAAACGCTCCTGCGCGAGGTTACTCATTGATTTCAATCGTAAAACCCGCCTCGAACGTAGCGCCCGCTTCCAGTTTCAAAATCCCTTCTTTCGTTTCAAAATTCTGGTCCGAATCGGCGCTGTCGGCGATGCCCAACCAGGGTTCGATGCACACGAAATGGCCGCCTGGCTTGGCCCAGATGCCGAGGTAGGGGAAATCTTTGTAGTAAACCGTAACGACCTGTCCGGATTTGGTACTTCTAAGGCTTACCTGTTTCGAGATCAAGTGCTTGAATATCAACGCGTCGTTGTCAAACAAGTGGCTGTTCAGATGCAGCACGTTGGTATGTTCGAGCACCGGTTTGGTGGTATCGCCAACGAGCCCGTTTTTTTCGAGCAGCCAGGTCGAATCGTTTTCGATGGCTTCGAATTCAAGATAATAATCCTCATAAACTTCATCCTCGTGCAACGGACATTTAAATGCCGGGTGCCCGCCGAGAGAGAACAGCATTTCGGAATTTCCGTGGTTGATGACTTTATGATCGACTATCACTTTCTTACCATCCAGCCGGTAGGTAATCTGAAATTCAAATTCAAATGGGTAAATAGCCAGCGTTTCTTTGCTGTATTTTAATGTAAATGTAAGACTATCAATCGTTTGGTTCGTCAGTTTTACATTAGCATTGTTGCGCACCATCCCGTGGCGTGGTACCGCATATTCATTGCCACTATATTTTACAAAACCATTCTTAATCGCCCCGATTACCGGGAAAAGCACCGGTGCGTAACTACCCCAAACGGCCGGATCGGCATTCCAGAGGAAGTCCTTACCCGTTACGGTCGACTGGATCCGGCAGAGTTCAGCGCCGGTTTCCTGCACGGCGATTTTCAAGTGGTCGTTTTGAATGGAGTAGTTCATGTCGTTCAAAAAATCAATATCGTTCAGGAATTCAATACATCAAGGATGATAGCGCAAGCTTCGCGAATTTGGTGTTCGGTTATGGTAAGCGGCGGGGCAATGCGCATGGAATTGTCGCAAAACAGGAACCAGTCGGTTACCACGCCCAGTTCGATGCATCGATCGATGGTCGCTTTCAGTTTATCGAACGATTCCATTTCCGCCGCAAGCATAAGGCCTTTTCCGCGGATTTCCTTGATTTTTGGGTGAATTAACAGTGATTTAAATAGCCCACCCTTGGCCAGGGCCGCTTCGGAAAGACGCTCGTTGATTGTTACCTGCAATGCTGCCAGGGAGGCAGCGCAGCTCACGGGATGTCCGCCGAAAGTGGTGATATGCCCAAGTATCGGGTTGGTTTTCAGTACTTTCATGATCTGCTGCGATGCCATGAAAGCGCCGATGGGCATGCCGCCACCCATTCCCTTGGCACTCAGCAGAATATCCGGGTAAATTCCGTATTGCTCAAATGCCCAGAAACTACCCGTACGGCCAAAGCCGGTTTGGATCTCATCCAAAATGAGCAAAGTACCGGTTTCGGTGCATTTACGGCGCAATGCAATAAGGTAATCTGCCTCAGGCACGCGTACGCCCGACTCTCCGCCGATTACTTCAATGATCACAGCGGCGGTTTGGTCTGTAATCTTCTCCAAATCAGGTAAATGCCCATGCCGGATATGCTTCACGCCCGGCAGCAACGGGCGGAAATTCCTTTTGAAAAACTCCGCGCCGGCCAGGCTCAATGCACCCTGCGTGGCACCATGGTAGGCATTATAGCAGGAAATGAATTCACGCCGTTTGGTAAACCGCTTCGCCAGTTTCATGGCACCCTCCACAGCTTCGGTACCCGAGTTCGTGAAATAGATGTTGTCGATCAGCCCGAAAGGAGAGGGGTAGGGGACATCAAGGCGCAGCGTATCCGCTAGCGCTTTCGCAAGTTGTACCTGCGCGCTTTGCACATACTCGCCGTACACAAGCAAGTGCATGTGCTTGTCGAGTTGCGTGTGGATGGCTGCGAGCACTTGCGGGTGCCGGTGGCCGACGTTGCTCACGCCGATGCCGGAAATGAGGTCCATGTACGACTTACCGTCGGGATCGTACATATAAACACCCTCAGCCTTTTCAATTTCAAGGGCAAGCGGAAAATCGGAAGTTTGCGCCAGATGGTCGAAAAAGTGCTGGCGATGTGAAATATGCATTCTATTGTTCAAAAAAACTGGCGCTGCCGCCTACCCAGGTGAAATCCTTATTGTACCGGACCCCGATCATTTCGCCCCGGCTTAACCGGCTGAGACTGATCAGCAGTTCGGGCTTTTCGGCATGGTCGGGCCAGCCGTACATCATGCGGATCTCGCATTTCACAAGGCCGTCGGGGGCCTGGATCACCGGCTCATAGGCGACTTTTCGCTGCAATATATAATTTTCCGGGTCGGTAATAGCTTCCAGATCCGCATTTGTGAGATGCAGCTGCACACCAGAGCCCGCGAACGAGAATAGCGGTTTCAACACATAATTTTGAAGATCCGGCGGGAAATCACCCTGATAGTCGCTCAGAAAACGCGTTTCAGGTACAAATTCCCCGTTCAGAAAAGGCATTGCGAACTTGCTGATCCTGAAAAACCAGTTAGGATGTCCTACCCATTGCACATCGACGTCGTCGGTGAAGTGGTAGCTGGTTCGAAGATCGGGGTAATTGAGCAGGTCGTCGAAAATCAGGCGGTTGTAAATGCGTTTGACCCGGATTTTCCGGCCGTCTTTTTCGTAGTACAACTGCCTGCCTTCACGGATCAGTTTGGTGTAGCAAATGGCTTTGACGCCCAGCATTTGCTCCGTTACTGCAAAATCGATCCGCGTCTTCTGTTTTTCAGGGAAGATTTCAAGCAGAATAACATTCTCCGGTTGCTCGTCGTCGAGGATCAGTGCTTTTAATTTTGATACATATTCATCCGACGAATTCGTACCAAACAGGTATCCGAAATTTGGCTGAACATCGAAAAATTTTCTGAACGTTTCGGATAGAAATGCCTGATATCCAAATATCGACGGAAAGCCCTGTAATTCAATTAACTGCGGCACGAGTTCGCCTGCTGCATTCCGGCAAATGGCATAGTCGATAGCGAGAAAAGAAGTATGCGCATTCTCGCCGGGTACATTCTGGTTGGATGGTACGGCGCGGTCGGTTTTTGTACGGAAACCTGGCGATAGTAATGTGCCGATGATTTCGTCAGACGCCTGCAGGATTTTCTCCGTCAGTTCCCTGGGAACAAAAACGGGTGTTTCGGCAACCCGGAAATCCAGCTGACCGGGAAACGCCGAACTGAGTGATTCGACAAACTCCTCGTATCCCTTCTCCGTGAAGGAGCCGTTGAACGCTTCCCGGGCTTGCTTATGCATAGGCTGGCTGGAAAGTTTTGTTAAATGCGTTTTTCAGAAATGTGGGGATAATGACGGCCTCTGTCATAGAAATCTTGTCGGGATCGTTCAAATGCTCGATCATATCATTGTATTTCTGCTCGCCGTGCGCTTTGATAATGGCTTCCTTTTTGTCGTCTTTCAAAAAGTAACGCAGCATGCCTTCCGCGTCGGCTTCTGGGTGAAATTGCGTGCCTACAATCTCGTTGGAGAACCGGATTGCCATCACGGCACGTTCAAGCGGCACATGCGGGCGGATTTTTTCGAGACAAAGCAGTTTGGCCCCCAATGCATCGAATGCGAACTGATTGGGCTGCGTAACCTGGAAATCACGCGAATCGACGATCCAGAACGGGTCACTCAATGCATTCAGCAGCGCATCTTTGCGACCGGCTGAGGTTTTGTGTACCGGAAATGTGCCAAACGAAGTCTTACGCCGCTTGCTCACCGCCGCCAGTTCCCAGTGAATGCACGCCATCTGAAATGAATGGCAAATCAGGAACAAGTGCTTTTTGATTCGGTTTTGTCGTTTCGCATTATAAGCCAGCATTTTATCCAAAAAACCAAAGAATCTCTTTTCCCAGGCCTCGCCAACCGGCGCAGGGTTGCCTGGCCCGCCGGTAGAAATGTATGCGTCGAAGTCCATTCCCGGCACTTCGAGCTTTTGTCTTACATCAAAAACAGTGAATTCAACGGGCACGCTTTCCTGCTCTCCGAATGCGGCGATGATCTTTTTGATGCATCGCATTCCCTCGTTGGGGTGGCCGTTGTACATGTCCAGGATCGCGATCCGGAAATGCTTTTCATGAGTGGTCATTTTTAGTCGTTGGCCGGTTCGTGTCAGAGAAACCGGCCTTTAAGTGATAGAATCGGGTAACCTATTTTAAACAAATGTGTTCCTGATTAGTTCGGGTTTTGGATTAAAAGTTTGATTTAATTCTAATCAAAGCCCTATTTTAGTCTCTGAAACAATATAATCTACAACTGCATTCAAACTGCCGGTTTCTTCGAAAACGGCCAGCTGGCGGTCGGCACCGGTGCCCATTTCGAGGATCTGGTGAATGTACCCGATCTCCTTCCGGCTGCCGAGCTCGTCGACCACGTCGTCGATGAATTCGAGAAGCTCGTGGATCAGGACTTTGTACTCCACTTCCTCCTGCTTCCCGAAGTCGATCAATTTGCTGCTGATGCCATATCGCGCCGCGCGCCATTTGTTCTCGTTGATGAGCATCCTACGGTAGGGACGAAAGCTGAGGTTCTGGCTATGCAGCTTGTGAATTTTGGCCACGAGTGCCTGCATGATCGCGGCCAGGCAAATCGTCTCGTCTGTACGCATAGGTACGTCGCACATGCGGAACTCGATGGTATTGAAAAACGGGTGCAAGCGGATGTCCCACCAGATTTTCTTACCATTGTCAATGCAATTTGTCTTGATCAACAGGGCAAGGTACTCGTCATATTCTGCCGCACTTGAAAAGAAATCGGGAATTCCCGTCCTGGGGAATTTGTCGAAGACTTTGGAACGGTACGATTTGAAGCCCGTATTGCGCCCGCACCAGAACGGTGAGTTGGTCGACAATGCATAAATGTGCGGCAGGAAGTACCGTACCGCATTCATGATCTGGATTCCCTCATTGCGGCTCTCGATGCCTACGTGTACATGCAGCCCGAAAATGAGGTTACCGCGCGCCACGTCGCGCATTTCGTCGATGATCTGGTCGTAACGCGGGTCGTCGGTAATGAGCTGGTCCACCCAGTCGGCGAACGGGTGTGTGCCGGCGGCGGCTACTTGCAGGTCCTGTTTTTCAGCCAAATCCAGGATCATTTTGCGCAGGTAGGTCACTTCTTCCCGCGCTTCCTGAATGTTATGACAGATATTAGTGCCCACTTCCACTACCGCCTGGTGCATTTCCGCTTTCACGCGCTCCTTTAATGTTATTTTTCCATCTTCAACCAGCTTTGACATATGCGACCGCAGGTTTCTCGTAACCGGGTCGATGGTTTGAAATTCTTCTTCAATTCCCAGGGTGAAAGTTGCCATAATGTAAAACGGCTGAATCTTAGTTCGTCAGGATTTCTTCAATTTAGAGTTTTTGGCAGGAGCTTTGGTTGCTGCCGCTTTGGTAGTCGGGATTTTGGGTTCCGTCGGTTCGGCTACGGCGATAGGCTCGGTAACAATGGCACTCAGGGATTTTGCTGGCTTTTTCGGCGCTACCGCTTTTACCTTCACCTCAGTGGCGGAAGGGGTAGCTTCTTTTACGGGCTTGCCCGGCGCAGGTTTTACCGTTTTGGCGGGAGCTGCGGTTTTTGACGGTGCCTTCGCTGCGGCAGGGGCTTTTTCCGCTGTTTTGGCTGGTTTCGCAGGGGCTTTTGCCTTAGCGGCTTCGGCGGGTTTAGCGATTGGTGCAGGAGTTTCAACTGCTGCTGGTCCTGCCGGAATGCCATTCACAGCCTGATGGATGAATGTGCCCCAGGTAAGGTTAATCTGCCCCGGCACCTGCGTTTTCGCTCTTTCGATGGCCATATTGGCCGCAGCTTCCACCACCCACTCGAAGTTATCACGGCCCACCGAATAAATATCGGCATCCGGTGCAGGGTTGCAGAAGTCGATCGCGTAGGGAATGCCGCCACGAACAGCAAATTCTACCGTATTGAAATCGTAACCCAATGCGACATTGAGTTTCAACGTATAATCTTTAATCGTTTCAAGCAGCTTGTCGCGCTCTTCGCCCTGGGCTTTCAAATCGGCGGCGTAGCGCAAGTGGTGTGGGTTACGTGGTTCGTAGGGCATTACGAGTACGTCTTTCTGACCAATGCAATAGCAGCGCACATAATCGTCGAACACGATTTCTTCCTGCAACATCATTACCAGCTGGCCCGTTTCCTCGTGCTTGATCCACATATCCTGCGGGTTCACGACGCGGTACACGCTCTTCCAGCCGCCGCCGTCGTGCGGTTTCATGTACGCGGGGAAGCCCACGTATTGAAATATCTCTTCCCAGGCCATCGGGAATGCAAGGTTGCGGAACGAGGTTTCCGTTGTATTGTCAGGACGTTGTTTGGAAGGCAACAGTACCGTTTTCGGCACGGGGATGCCTAGTTTTTCAGCCAATGCATTGTTGAAAAACTTTTCGTCGGCGCTCCACCAGAACGGATTGTTGATCACCGCAGTACCGGTCAACGCGGCATTCTTCAAAAAAGACCGGTAAAAGGGTACGTCCTGCGAAATGCGGTCGATGATCACGGCGTACTCGTTTGGGGCGGCTTGTATAACTTTATCGATGGTGACGGCTTCTGCGATAATGCCATTTTCACCTTTACTGTTGACTCTTTCGATAAACGCGTTCGGGAAGGTATTTTCCATTCCAAACAGGATTCCAATCTTTTTCATATTCAGGTTTTGAGTTGTGTTCTTGACTATTGCAATACAATGCGTGACAGGTAATCGGGAAACATTTTGTTCCAGAGCGGCCAGTCGTGCTTTTCCCAGCCGCGGATATCGAGCCAGTGTTCAATGCCATTGTTGTTAAGGATGTTGGACATCCGCAGGTTACTGTCCAGACAAATGTCCCAGTCGGAAGTGCCCAGCACGATTTTCATATGGCCAAAGCGCCAGCCTTGTTCATTGGGCATAAAGTCGACAGGGTTGTTGAAATACACCGTGTCATCATAAAAGCCATTCAGAAAGCCGCGGATATCGAATGCGCCGCTCATGCTTACGAGGTAAGCCACCTGGTCGGGATGGCGGAAGGCGAAATTAGCGGCATGGAAACCGCCAAAACTGCAACCTGCGACGCCGATCTTGTCAACATTGCATTCATTCCTGACATAGGGTACCAGTTCGTTGGTCAGGAATTTGTCGTACTGGAGATGGTTTTTGACGCGGTATTCGGGGTTGAGATGTTTCCCGTACCAGGAATCGGCGTCGATCGTGTCGACGCAGTAGATTTTGTACTTGCCGGACTCGACCAGCCACCGTACAGATTCGATCAGTCCCATATCCTTGGCCTGGTAGTACCGGCCCAGCGTCGTCGGGAAAAGCAGAATGGGGTAGCCCCAGTTGCCGAAAACAAGCATCTCCACGTCCTTGTCGAGATGATGAGAGTAGTATTTAATGTGCTTCTCTTCCAAACAAAGACGGTTTATAGTTGATAAATGAAATATACAAAACAAATCATAGGAAGCAAATTATTAACTTTCGGGTTTTATTTTCATCCATAGCCGAGCATTTGCAGTGAATCCAGCCGTTCCTTCCATTCCAATAGTACCCATTGAAACCGCCTTACAATCAGCCTTCCTGGGCCGGGATGTGATGGTGACGGTATTGCTGCCGCCCGGGTTTTCGGCGTCGGAAGCCTATCCGCTGGTACTTTTCAACGATGGTCAGGATTTCGGGGCTTTGCGAATGGCGCAAACGGCAGCGGCGTTACAATTGGCCGGAAGAGTTGCCCCGTGCGTGATCGCGGGCATACACGCGAACGACGCGCGCATATACGAGTATGGTACCGCCCGCCAGCCCGACTACGCGGGCCGCGGGGATAAGGCGGGGCTCACCACATCATTTGTCCTGAAAGAGCTGGTGCCGTATCTGGCACATCATTATCATACGGCTACCACCGGCATTACTTACGCCGGCTGCTCGCTGGGTGGGTTAATGGCGCTGGACGCGGTGTGGAACCATCCGCAGGTATTTTCAAGCGCCGGTGTTTTCTCGGGCTCGCTGTGGTGGCGCGAGAAAGCGTTGGATGAAGGCTATGCCGAAAGCGACCGCATTATGCACCGGCAAATACGGGATACCGAACGGATTGCCCCGCTGAACTTCTGGTTTCAATGCGGCACCTGGGATGAGTACGACGACCGCGACGGCGATGGCGTGATCGACTCCATTCAGGATACCCTCGAATGCATTGCCGAGTTGGAACGGAAAGGATATGAATGGGGCCGGGAAGTTACCTATGTGGAAGTGAAAGAAGGAATGCACAATTCTGAAACGTGGGCAAAAGTCCTTCCTGATTTCCTCGAATGGACATCAGGAAGGGCAGGGAAGGCCTAGTTCAGGCTGGATAGGAACGCCATGGTGTCGATGCCGTCGGCATAGTCGGAAAGGCCGGGCGCTTGCGCGGCACCGAATGGCAGGGCCTCCGGTAAATGCAATTCGGGACTGGCTACCACGCACTGGATCTTTTCCTCCGATTCCCGCAATAATGCTTTCAGCTCTTCGATCGAATCGTACGGCTGGTAATGCAGTACGCTGATGGGCGAAACCAGCGCTTCGCTCTCGGTAGCAAGCAAAAAGCCGTTATCCGAATGCGCGATGCGGTTTACGAGGTAAATAGATTTGTTGTACTCGTAATTGTTGAAATATTTGTGATGGTGCACGTAATCGTCCGTCATTTCTTCAATCGCTTGGTAAAACCCGGTAAAATCATATCCCGACGGAACGAAAATCTTGGACACATTCCGGCAGCCGAGCCCGAAATATTGCAGGATATCAGTCGCTAACGCCCTGAGTTCTTCGCGCGTTTCATCCCCTGTAAGCGCGGCCACCGAAGTCCGGTTTTTACGTATAATGTTAGGCTTTTTGGCAAAATAATAGTGGAAATAACGGGCCGTGTTGTCGCTCCCGGTCGCTATGTAGGCATCGGAGTCGTTCAATCGTTCGACGAAGTGAATGTACTCCTTAAACTCCGGCTCGATTTCGATCAGCTGCGCCAGCAATGCGCGGATCAGCAATGGGTCGTCGGAGCTGGGCTTGGCCAGCAAAGTGTGGCCGCTTACGAGTACGCACAGCGCGTCGTGAAAGCCCACCGCCGGGATGTTGCCGGCCATTACTACGCCTATTTTGCGCGATCGGGCGGGTTCCGGGTAGCTTTCAACCCAGCTTTTCAGCTTTTCCTCATTCAAATAATGTTCGGCAATTGCATGCAGCGATAACCTCACATTGGTGGGGGTAAACCAGTTATTCCTGCTTTTGGCGCCCGCTATCCATTCCCCGATCGTTTCCTCGTTTGCCGCGTTGCCTATGAACTGGCCCAGACGGATGAATGCATTTATTCTCCGAATTCTTGATATCATTCTACTCTGACTCTAAAA
>DATMSL010000392.1:0-5461 GCA_035565435.1 Dyadobacter sp.
ACGACTGCTTGAAAATGACGTAATTATTGTAGGTAGTATAAAGCTGCGGCTGGTTTGCAAAGGTTTTGGGATGAGAGAATACCGATTGAAGCGTAGCAAATGCCGCAATGGCCAGTACAATAAAGAGGAGTGATCGCTTGCTGATCACCAGGCGGTTAAAAGCATTCATAAACTGAATAATCCCTAGCGTTGATTTTTCTTCAAAACTAGGGATTAATTCATCGTCGTCGTCAATTTTTCTGGTATCCCATTGCTTTCAGCCAACCTTCCATGGCAGCAGGCCAGTTGGCAAGTGAGCCCTTGCCTTCGGTGCGCATGCCGTAGCCATGGCCGCCTTTCGGGTACAAATGCATTTCGGCAGGGATCTTTTTCTTTTTCAGCGCGAGGTAATACTCAATGCTGTTTTCGACCGGCACGCCCGTATCGTCCATGGCGTGAACGAGGAACGCAGGCGGTGTCTGATCCGAAACTTGCAATTCGTTAGAGTAATATTTGATCAGCTCGTCCGATTTTTCAGGTCCGAGCAGGTTATCGCGCGAGCCCCCGTGTGCGAGGGCGGGTGTGAGCGAGATAACCGGATAAATCAGTATCGAAAAGTTCGGTTTGCCATCCGCAGAAGCTTTTTCACCCATGTTGTAATGCGTTGAAAGCGTAGCTGCCAGGTGCCCGCCCGCGGAGAAGCCCATCACGCCGACCTTATTTAGATCAATGCCCCATTTGGCTGCATTCTGGCGGATCAGTTTCATGCCTTGCATGGCATCCATTAATGGTACTTCGTGCTGGTGGGCCATTGCTTTTTCATTGGGCAGACGATATTTCAGTACAAATGCCGAAATGCCGCGCTCATTGAACCATTTGGCAAAATCACCGCCTTCATGCGAAGCTGCCAGTATGCCATAACCGCCACCCGGACAGATCATCACTGCCGCTCCGGTTGCTTTCTCTTTGGGGGCAATGTACGCTGTAATCGTAGGGACTGTTACGCCGCTGATGCGCAGGATACCCTGTGCGTCGGTAACTGATTTTTCTTCTACATCACTCTTTTTAAAATTGGGGACTTTGCCTTCCGGCCAAAGGTTCATAGTTTCTGTTTGCGCCATAGATGGAACTGATAATGCGAGCAGGCTCAAAACGGTAAGGATACGTGCTGTTTTTTTCATTGATTGTCCTGACTTTTCTTCGAAAAGACGCTTCCTGACCCAATATACCCTCAAATCGCCGGTAACCATCGTTTTACTTCCATATCGAGACGGGTCGGATCGTTGGCCGTTACATTGACCAGTTGAAAATGGCTGTTTTCGGTCAGGCTTTTCCAGCGCCAGTCGACCTGGCTGATTGTTACATATCGCCCATTGGACAGCCACCAGGCGGTATGCAGTTCGTCATCACCTTTTTTCAACCTACCTACATACACGACCGTACCCGCGACATGCTTCTTTGAAATGCGGCTCAAATGATAGCCGGAGCCGGTCCAACACGTTATCGGACTATGTTCTGAAGAGTAGAATGCCGGAACAGGTTTAATGTAAACAAGCGCGTGTTCGTTTGTGAATTGCGTGATGCCAGTTTGGAGCTGTTGCATGGCATAGCCTTCACGGGCCGTGAATTCGCTGGTTTTGGCAGATTTGATATTGACGACCGGTTTTTGAAAACAAAAGAATGCACAGATAACCAGCAGCACCCAATGGCCTGCTACCAGCAATCGCGAATGGTTTTCGTTGGTTGTATGCTTTACAATAGCCGGTTTACCCCAACGCCTGTGCGTGTACCGGACAATGAAGATCAACGGAACTACAACATAAACTACCAGGCATACGATACCCGTGACGTCGTGAAGGGTGTTGTCTGGGGCAATGTGCAAAGCTATAAGCAGGATGATGCGCATCAGGTTGCCCATGGTGTTCAATACAAATGCGAGGAGCAGCAGCATTACCTGATATAGGGAAGATAGTGATTGCCGCCCCTGTGCCTGGTAATGAGCCGTTAAAAAAATAACCGCCAGCAGGGCGAAGCCCGTCATTTGAAGGCCCATGCAGGCAGGATCGACAGTGAACTCAGAGCCGTCGAGCTGAATGCTGTTTCCCTCCACCATGGCGGGGAAGTGTGCTGCCCTCAATATCCGGCCAGCCAGGGCGGAGATTTGTAAGCGGATCGGAAAAGTAAAAACCTCCGAAACATATTTGAAAATAGGGGAGATAATGAGCAGGACCATGAAAAATTGTGCATTCAGTTTCCCAAAGAGGCTTTCGACGGCGAAAAGCGATGCGAGGGCTAATAACAGAAAGCGCAACGAAAGCTCCTGTCGAAAGCAGCATATCAAAACCATTACGGCAATCGGGGGGGCAAGGCGCCAGCTTTTTTCGTCGGGTGGAAAACTACGCAACAGCAGTGGAATAAGCACAGTACCCATCCAGAATGTGGCATCCGCGTTGAGATAGCCATGCATAAAGAAGGTGCTGAAAATGCCCAGGTAGGCCATTGGAAAAGCGGCCCGGGTAAATTGCCTAGCGAACATAATGGCGGAATGTAAAATAGCCGACAATCGTGCAGAACAGGATGATGAGCAGCCATTCGTGGGGCTCGGGCACGGCTCCCGCCGTTTTCAAGGTAGCGTTGTCAAGACTGTTCTTGCTCTTCCGGATGTCGAATCGGTCGTAATCTTGCTGGGTTTCAAGCACAATCATACTGGAAACGGGTGTCACAATGTGCGCTGTTTCGGCCTCTTTGATCAGTTTTGCATTGAAAACAGAATCGGTTTGAAAGGAATGGTCTAGGTATCGGCCGCCTAACTGTTTCATAATGTGGTTATAGGTAAAAAGCCTGAGTAAATGATCAGGGGCCTGGCCTAATGCCTGACCATCGGTTTCGCGGATCAGGATGCCGGATCGTTCGATAGCAACAACCGAAGAATCTGCTTCGGGATCGGAAGGAAACTGGTTTTGCGAAATCATTTGCCGCAGCGCTTTCCAATCGGTTTGTTCGGCACGGATTATGCAGAGTTCATTCAGCGATTTTATATAAAAAGAAGCATCATCGCCGATAACAAAAGTGCGCAGGTCGCGGGGACCATGTTCGCTCAGTTTCTTTGAAAATGGTGTATTTGCGAGGTCACGCAGCGTAGGTGACACCACCGATGATTTGGTGATCAGCAATGCATTTTCCGGATCGGGAATGTCCTGCACCGGGAATAGAGAAAAATTGAATTGGGACAGTGCTTCGAACTGCTCGTCTTTATTCGTTTCGGAGAGCCTGATAAGTCTTTCATTGGCGACAAAAACGGGACGTTTTTTTAGTAACGACCACAGCATGTCCAGTTCTTTCTTGCTCCATGCCTGGTTAATATCCAGATAATACGCTTTTGCATTGAATTTTTCCGGTGTTTTATGGAGCGGCTCCACCGTGTAGGTTTTCCCGCCAAATGCGAAACTTTCCTCCATAACTGATGTTATTTCGAAACCGGCCCGCCACGACGGCTGGTATTTTCCCTGATGAACGACAACACCCGGAAAAGCGCTGGTTGGCTCGAATGGAAGGCGAAGAGCACGTGTCTCCCTTGGATAGTCAAGCCGAACGGTTTCAGTAGCATCTTCTGCTCCCGGACCTTTGAACCAGATATTCTCATAAACCAGCTGTGATCCATCAACTTTCAGGGGAGTGGTTATACCGATTTTAAATTTACGGTTCTCTTTGGCCGTGCAAGGGAAAACCTTCACTTTCACCATATCGCCTTCCTGCCAGTGTACTACCGATGGATCGCGTGCTTCCACACCAACGACCGTTTTGTAGGCGGAATCTGCTTTGCTTTGTGAGGCCAGCAAACCTTTTTCCTCCACACCATTGATCCACAACGAAAGAGCGCTGATCACCGAACCTTCCGGAAGGAAAAATGTATACAATGCTTCCTCCTGTTGGAAGAAAGAGCCGGAATGGTTGGCTATGCTGATCGTCTTTTCGGTATAAGCGACCCGCGTACGCGGGTAAATGCGTACCTGCGTGAGCACATTGGCCGTGCGAAGTTCGCTACCCGACCACAATCTTTCCTGGGTTTCATGGCGGGTATCGTAGAGCACGTTCAGGATGTTTACTCGTTCGGCGTTCCCTAGGTCGAGATTCGGGGTAAATAAAGAGGCTATCAGGACGAGCGGATCATGTCTCACCAGAATATCGGTAGCAGGGCGCATTGAAAACAGGGTGGTCGGAGCGGTTTGGTAAACCATTTTGCCCATGACCACCCGACGCGTTATCCAGTCGTCCTGTATGTGCCGGGCAAGTATTATCCAATCAGGCAGGTCGCCGGTAGGTCGTGCAGTGACAGCATTGGTCTGATATTGAAGCGTGGTGCTGATCCGATGCCAGCGTACGGAAAAATAAGCTACAACGGCAATCGGTATTAAGATGCCAGCGAGTATTGCCGGCTTGAATGTTTGCCATCGGTGGCGAATTAAACGGAGATAGCTGATTGCAAGCAGCAGCGGTACAAAGCAGTGTATGGATATTCCGAGCAGGAGCAAACCGGGTATCCCCAGCACATTGTAGGGGGTGAGGATGAAGGCATAGTACCCCCAAATTACCGCGGAACAGCCCACTAATGCGAAAAGCACGAATTTGAGCGGGAGAGGCAGGTGCTCTTCCCAGGTGAACAGGATAGCCGATGCCGCTGCAATGACGATGGCGAACATCAGCCACGTTGCCGAGGGGCTGAAAATGGGCATAACCCGGTTTAAGGCAAAGCAGCTAACGAGCCACACATATCCTAATAGCAGGCGGTGGTGCAGGTATTCGAGTCGTTGTTTTTTCCAAAACCAGCGCAGTTTTCCGGCATTCATCAGCCAAATTGAATAAAGCACCGCCACACTCCACGGAATGATAAAGGCTCCATCCAGCAGGGATTCTACGACCGTATAATAGAAGACCAGGAAGTTCAGCAGCAAGCAGCCCAGCCCAATTCCGTAGTCAAGATCATAGCGGCGGATACCTTGCGTTCCGATATTGCCGGCTGTTTCGGGCAGGTTCGGTCCCTGCGAGTCATGTACTGTAAACTGTTCCATTATTTCGATATTTAAAAGTACTTTGTATTTCAAAGTAAATTTAGAAAATCGATATAAACAACACTTGCAGTGCCGCTAATTAACAATCTCTTGAAATTGGTTATTTAACGGTGCCCACGAGCCCTGTTTCAGGGTTTCGGCGGATTGATCATAATGTGTGCCCTGTGTGTGCCCGGGTCCATGATCCAGGGCATGCCCGGAACGTCCGGTTTCAAAGGCAGGCCGGTACTTTCGGCGGTTGCAAACGGGATGTAGACTACGTATCGCAGGTAACCATTTTTGAGAGTGCCGGTGGCTGCGTCGTAATTATCCTTTGAACCGGATAAGACGTATAATGTAGATGATTGCTTCGGCATTTTCAGTTTTCCTTCTTTCACCTCCTTCTCGCGGATGTCGAAAATTTCCTTCTGATT
>DATMSL010000393.1:0-7031 GCA_035565435.1 Dyadobacter sp.
TCCGCTGAAAAGGAGGTTGTTCTCCAAAGGACTGCATTTAATGAATCGCCTTTTTCTGAACAAGCACATTACCGACACGCAGGCTGGTATCAAAGGTCTTCGCCGGGAAATACTGCCGGAAGTACAGGGAACCAAAACCAATACTTTTGTTTTTGAAGTAGAACTGATCCGCAAGCTGATCCGGAAGGGCATCGGCATAGAAAAGGTAGAGGTATCGGCCAATTCTTCCATTGTTTTCAGCGATTTCAGCATGAAAGTACTGTTCCGCGAAGCGGTTAATTTTGCAAAAATCACCATCCTCGGAGGCCTATGGAACGATCTTTCGTGATGCTCACTTTCGACCTGGAAGAGTTTGATATTCCGGAAGAATACGGCCAGAAGGTATCCGAAACGGATCAAATGCAAGTGACATTGCGGGGCATGGACAATGTGCTTTCCGTGCTCGATGCGCATCATATCCGGGCGACATTTTTCACCACCGGGCATTTTGCAGCTGAAAACCCGGCATTGATCCGGCACCTCGCCCAAAAACACGAGATCGCCTCGCACGCGCTCATGCATTCGCCTGCACACGTGTTCCGCGAGAGCGATATTATGGAATCGCGCAGCATATTGGAGGCGGTCAGCGGGCAAACCGTGAATGGCTTCCGCATGCCGCGCCTGAAACCATTCGACCGGGCGGCCTTGCGCCGGGGCAACTTCCGCTACGATTCGTCCCTGAACCCGACCTGGCTGCCGGGACGCTATAACCTGCTGGGAGAGAATCCACTGCCAAGCCAGACCGACGGGTTGATCGAGCTGCCTTGCTCTACCACGCCCTGGCTGCGTTTTCCGCTGTTCTGGCTGTCGTTCAAGAACCTGCCGCTCCGCATTTACGCCGCGCTGTGCGGCTTCACGCTAAAAAAGCGGGGTAACCTGATGCTCTATTTCCACCCGTGGGAGTTTGCCGACCTGAGCGCTTATACGCTGCCGGGTTATGTCAAAAAGGTAGATGGCGATAAGTTGACCGCGAAACTGGATGGGCTGGTACGTGCTTTGAAAAAGCGGAATGCGGATTTTGTGACGTGCAATACTTTTTGCGACAAATGGGAAAAGGACCTCGCCGGCCAGGACTGATGTGGTTTTAACACTGTTAAATAAATTATCCGCATTGGGAGTGGAAACCTAATCCAGCACAAAGTCCTTTTCCGTAGGTCGAACATCGCTTTTAATAAATGCAACATTGTTGTATTTGTGTGCTAAGGTTTATAATTTGCAACATTGTTGCAAATTATAAACCTTTTTTATGAACCATAATAAAATGCCCGTTACCGTCCTGAGCGGATTTCTGGGGGCTGGAAAAACAACTTTGCTGAACCACATCCTGCATAATAGACAGGGTATGAAAGTGGCTGTTATCGTGAACGATATGAGCGAAATCAATGTGGATGCCCGCCTGGTAGAAGGGCAGCATACGCTAAGCCGCACGAACGAACGGCTGGTTGAAATGTCTAACGGGTGCATTTGCTGCACGCTCAGGGAAGACCTGATGATCGAGGTGGAGAAACTCGCGAAGGAAAACCGGTTCGATTACCTGCTGATCGAGAGCACGGGTATTTCGGAGCCTGTACCCATTGCGCAGACGTTCAGCTTCGTGGACGAGCAAAGCGGTATTGATTTGTCGCGCTGGGCGACGATCGACTGTATGGTGACCGTCGTGGATGCATTCAATTTCGCGAGGGATTTTGGTTCGATGGACACCGTGGCCAGCCGTAAACTGAACGAGGACCAGGATCACCGGACGATCGTGAATCTGCTGACCGATCAGATCGAGTTTGCCGACGTCATTATTCTCAATAAAACCGACCTCGTCGCGCTTCCGAAGCTGAATGAACTGCATGCGATCATCAAAGCGCTCAACCCTGGTGCGCGGATCATCGAAAGCAGCTTTTCGAAAGTTGACATCAACCAAATCGTGAACACGGGTTTGTTCGATTACGGGCAGGCGGAACAGAATGCCGGCTGGATACGTGAATTGGAAAAGGCCGAAAATGGAGGTCACGTATCGGAAACGGAGGAATACGGGATCAGTTCATTCGTATTTCGTGACGCGCGGCCATTTCATCCGAAACGCTTCTGGGACTACATTCAGCAAAACTGGCCCGCTGGGATTATCCGGAGCAAAGGGCTGTTCTGGCTGGCTTCGCGGACAAGCCAGGCGCTCAATTGGAGCCAGGCCGGCGGTTCGGTACGGGCCGAATCGGCGGGTGTATGGTGGGCGAGTATGCCAGCCGAGCAAAGGAAGCGGTATCAGGCGTATATGGATAACAGGAATGCCATCGAAGCACGGTGGGGCGAGTTCGGCGACCGGATCAATGAACTCGTGCTGATCGGGCAGGACCTGGATCAACGCCAAATTGTGAGCGAATTGGACGCTTGTCTGTGCACGGAGCGCGAAATACGGCTTATGGAAAATGGGATGCGCTTTGCCGACCCCTTCCCGGGTTTGTAACAAAATAAGGTTCTTTACCGCGCTTTTTTGTAACACGTTCAAGAAACTGCCCTACATTTGCGATGTGCCCGTTCGGTGTATCACCGGGCCAGCGATTATTAACACTTAACATTTTACTCATGTCAAAATCCTTACTTTTCGTGCTTGCAGGCCTTTTTGCAGGCACATTATCTACGAGTCAGGCTCAAACAATCGAGCTGACACCGGTTTGGGAAAGCGATACCACATTGCGGACGCCTGAAAGCGTTTTGTTTGAGCCGGGTCAGAATGTCCTGTACGTGGCCTGCATCAACGGCGGCCCTAATCTGGAAAACAAAACCAGCTATATTGCCAAAGTGGGTCTGGATGGAAAGGTGATTAAATTGAAGTTTGCTGAAAACCTCAATTCAACCAAAGGCATGGGCGTGTTAGGAGATAAATTATATGTGACGGAAATGACGCAGGTTGCCGAAATAGACCTGGCCTCGGGCAAGATTTTGAACCGTTACCCGGTCGAGGGAGCCAAGTTCCTCAACGACATCGCCATTGATACTAAAAAGCGTATAATATATGTTACCGATTCCGGTCACGGGAAAGTGTGGGCGCTGAACGGCGGCAAAATGAGTCTCGTCCTGGAAGGTGACCCGCTGAAAGGTACCAACGGGCTTTTGTTTGAAAACAACCAGCTATTGATCGGCAACGGCGACGGTACGTTGTTCAGCCTGGACCCGGCAACGAAGAAACTCAGCACGATTGCCAAAGTTTCCGGCGGCATTGATGGTATCGTTGGTCTGGGTAAAAAGACGTACGTAGTTACCGAATGGGCTGGAAAAGTATGGTATGTAAAAGCAGATGGAACAACCGAACTCAAAAGCGACACCTCGCCGCAGAAGATCAACTCGGCAGATCTTGCTTACAATCCCAAAGCCAAGGTGTTGTATATTCCTACCTTCTTCCATAATACGGTGAAGGCAGTTTCCATTAAATAAAGGATTACCCTATTGACCAGAAGGCTGGCGGATGCTCCATTGAGGTGCTCCGCCAGCCTTCTTTGTTTAATCAAGATCCAAAGCTCAATCGAGCATATAGCCGTCAGGCAGCGCGGTATCCGGGACCGGCTTCGCGAGGGTTTCCAGCAGGGTTATCTCGATCATCCTGCTCATTGCATTCAACGGCAGGTCATTCGGCTCGGTGCCAAACGGGTCTTCCAGCTCATCGGCAATCGCTTCGAAAGCAACAAAGGTATAGGCAATGAAAACGGTGATGAGAGGTGTGATCCACCCCAGGCTGTCTACCAGGCCGAAAGGCAGCAGAAAGCAATACAAATAGACGGTGCGATGAAGCAGCACCTGGTAGGTGTATGGGATAGGTGTGGAGGCAATCCTTTCGCACCCCCCCACAATGTCGGAGAGCTTGTTCAGGTTTTCGTCCATCGCGACCTGGCAAATCGGATCGGTCAGGCCTTTTTCCCGGGCTTGTTTTATCCAAACTCCCATTTCACGCATTAATATAACGGGCTTAAATCGGGCTTCTTTCAATGCGTCGACAAGTTCCGATGGGACTCTTTCCTGAATATCCGCCGTAGCGTCTGTTTTCCTGAGCTGATGTTTGAGACAATAGGTGAATGTAATGAGCATATCGACGAAATCGCCTACCTCTTTGCTTTTGGGATCATAACCGGTGAGCGTCAATGCCTGCCGTGCGAGCGATCGCGTGTCGTTCAGCAAGGCACCCCAGAGTTTTCTTCCCTCCCAAAAGCGGTCGTAACTGGCATTGTTGCGAAACCCGAGAAATAATGCCAGCGCGATACCGAAAATCGTAAATGGGGCAGGGCTTAAAGGTATTTTGTAATGGTAAAGGGTGCCGTTCACGAACACGATCAGGATGGAAAGTATCAGCAATACGAGAAGTCGGGGTACCAGCTGCGGAAGCACCGATCCGTGCCAGACAAAAAGCATCTTAAACCAGTGCTGTTTTTTTCGTTGAATCATGTTGTATCCGAATTTTTCGCAATTACGGATAATTTCAAACTAAAAACGCCGCCCGGCCAACTGTAAAAAGTCAGCCGGGCGGCGTTACGTCAGGTACGGAGCTGATTACTTGCTGACTACGATGTTACTGGTTGTCTGTAAAGCCTCCTAATGCAAATCGGAGCCACTGTCTACCTGGATAAACCTTCAATAATTGCTTCCAACCACGCCTGGTTATTCGATTTTTTGAAGACGATATCGTTGCATTGATTGAACCTGACAAAAGCTTTAAGGCTCTGGGTTAGCTTTTCAATAATCGCTTCGTCCAGGTCCACGGGCTCAAAATGCAGGTTATGCACGATCAGTACTTTTTTCTTTCGGTCGGCCTTGGCATCCATTCTGGCGATGAATGTTTCACCGGCGAGAACCGGCAATGAAAAATAACCGTATTGCCGTTTCGGTGCGGGTACGAAGCACTCGATCTGGTAATCGAAATGGAAGAAGTCTTTCAGGCGGTGGCGGAAAACGTTCAATATGTCAAATGGAGAAAGTATGAAAACCTCTCCGGATATCTCAGGATACATTTCCTGGTCGGGAAGCATATAGAGCGGGCCTTTCAGATCTTCTACTGTCACCGTCCTTATTTCTCTCGAGCGGACCATATTTTCCAATTCCTTTTTAACAAGGTTACCTTTCACGCGGCGGGCGCGCCAGCCGATTTCCTTTGCATAGGCAATACCCAATGCGCCTAATGTGCGCCGGATTACGAAACGGGCGTATTCTACGTCATCAGGCATGGTGAGGTCGGTTTCCGATGGGACGGTATTAACCGGCAGCACATAAACTTTCTGGAAACCCTTCGTCCGGTTGATCATCAGTTCGCCGTCGAGGTAAAGTCTTTCGAGCGCTACCTTGGCTGGCCGCCAGTCCCACCAGCCAGAGCTCGCTTCCACCCGGTCGTTCTCAAAATCACCGACCATGAGCGACTCTTCCCGTTCAGCCCGGTCGAGTACCTGTTTCAATAGATTGGTTTCCGCGGGAGTAAGGGGTGGGCGTTGAGTTTTAAAGGCCCTTTTCACCGGCAACGAAAACCGGAAATCGTGCATGGGGAAATAGCCCGCATCAGAAGCAAAATACTCGAAAATACTGCCATCCTCGCAAAGCTGGCCCAGCCATTCAGTCTGATAGTCGGGGATACGCGCCGCCATGACGTGATGGTGGGCGCGCTCTACGACGTAATTCGTGTCCAGCTGCACAAAACCCAGGTGGTCGATCAACCGGTAAACCGCTTCGATTCCCGTACCGAACTGCGCTCTCCGGGCGAGTCCGGCAGCATTGAGGATGATTTTTCTGGCTTGCGTTTTGCTTAGGGTAACTGGTTCCATGTTTGTTGCCTTCGAGTAGAAATGTCTTCGAAAGTACAAAAATGTGCCGTTCAATAAGGCTGTTTCAGTATTCGAAGCTGATCTCCGATTCGTCGTCGGCCTGCACAAGGCCGGGGTAATGGACAGTGACTTTCAAGCGCTGTATCTTTTTGTCCGCCACCTGAAATTGCTGCGTGGTGACCCGCTCCGCTTTGAATACGCCGTTCTTATCCTGTATTTCAAAGGTAATTTGCAGCGGCAGCCGGCCCTTCATGGCATGGAGTACGGGGAAATTGAAAACGGCATAGTTCGGGTTGCTGAAATCTTCGATAAAGAGCCATGGGTCATGGTCGAACTCGGGCGAAAAGCCTTTAATGTGCGTCAACGTTTGGTAACCATCCGATTGTTCTGCCCGGATACGCAGCAGTTCTCCGGCTTTGTCATATTCGTAGTGGTGCACCATGTCCATCCGCGTGCCTGCGGGCGTGACCTGGTAGCGTTCCAGCTTCTGCACGACGCCTTCGTTGTCGTACAGGAACACGATCTTCACAGAATTGTCGTATGGGCCGGCATCCTTCTTCATCATCCGCATAGTTTTGAGCCTGCCTTTCTCGTCGTATTCGTACAGCTTTTTCGATATGGAGCCGGCCACATTAATTTCCGAGAGGTTTTTGCCGTCATATTCGTGCATTTTGAGCTCGGTCTGGCCGCGGGAGCCCGTGTAACTGATTTGATGAATGTTGCTATCGGCATTGTAGCTGACGGCTGCTTTGTACTCGAAAGTTTCCCAGTTTATTTCCCGGATCAGCTGGCGGCTGGGCGGTTCGGTTTCGTCCGGCACAGGGTCGGGAACCGGTGCTTTGTCTTTCGAGCAAGCAGCGAGGAAAAGGAGTGTTGCCCACAAAATGGCGGTGAGCGCGCGTTCGTGCACGGTTTTCATGGCAGATAAAGTTGGTATGGATTACAAACGGGGCGGGGATGCGTGGCGAATGCCTTTGAAAGTACCGGCAAGTTTACCGGGTTGCCGCTAATGCATCAACCCGCGGCGACAGACAGCGCGTTTGCGCAGACAAACAGCCGGAGAGAGCGGGTGTCACTCCGGCCGGATACTATCAACGCCCGATATTTTTCGAGAAGATTTTGCCTGATAATACGGCTGCGGGAGTGCTGCGTATATAACTTATCGTTATCGGAGATCGACGCATTTTAGCGGTGCGCCCGGCTTGG
>DATMSL010000394.1:0-7692 GCA_035565435.1 Dyadobacter sp.
CCTTGTGCAAAGTTTGCACAGAACGCTGGATTCCCGCTTTATCTTTTTGTAAAATATTGGCAATGTCCTGCTGCGTGCGCGCCTGTTCCTGAAAATATACAACCATTAGAATTGGCAGCTGCTCAGCAAGCACGGGAATCCCTTCATTGACCAACTCCGCATTCATTTTCTTAAAAACAGTCTTCGTTACAGCTCCCAATTTAAACTGTAAGGAGTTCTTCAATTCTTCTCTAAGATTCTGCCAGCTATCTATGTTTACGCTCATGATGATACAAAGGTATATTGTGTTGATATGTCAACCAAATTTTAAAGTGAAAAGTTTCTGATCTCTGGACTAATGGTAGAATGGTCAGGATGAACGGTGAACAAAAAGAGCGGCGTCATCGATCATGTCGCCGCTCTCACTATTTTGAAAGTATATTTATTTGCCCAGCGTTTTGAAAAGCGTGCCTTTCGACACCTTATCTGTCAATGCCATGCCGTTAATAATCGCCAGTTCATCGAGTTTGCCGTCCGGTTGGTTGTTATCTTTCAGCAAATCCCGCAGCGTAGCATCACGCTGAGCGGTTTTAATGCGGATGCGTTCCGGCTGACGGTTCAGGATATTCTGGTCCGAAACCGATTTAAAACCTTGCGCTACCGACCGGAATTGACCTGCATTGGCCGCGAAATTGCCCGCCGAAGCCACACCGTGGATAGCGTAAATGTTACCGCCATACTGGATCAGCCAGGTAGCAACTTGTATCGTATTAGCTGTTGCAGCCGCCACCTGGCCGTTTGCATCCTGCTCTGCCTGCTGCGACACCATCGCGATCGCCGGATTACCATTAATGGTAGCCTTATTGTTCTCGATCACTTTCAAGCCATAATTTTTCACCACAGCCTGCGCTGCTTCGTCCAATGTCTTACCCTGCGCCAACGTAAACAGCATCATAGACTTACCGTCTTTCGCCGCCATCTGGAACTGCACAGGCGAGTTTTCATATTGCCAACCGCTAGGCACCGGGAACTGGAATTTCAGCGACGGATGATAGAAAGTGTTATTTTCCACAAATCCCTGCTGCGGGTCGTTACCATAAATAATGCCATCGATCTTGCGCAGATACACGTCGCGGTTCACGTTGTACTTTCCTGGATGCGCAGTCTGGTATTCAGCCGCCAGCTTACCCACCTTCTGCATACGGTCGCCCGGATCGGGGTGCGTTGACTGGAATGTAGGAATGGCCTGGCCTGCTTTTTCAGAGATCCTTTTGAGTGTACCAAAGAAATCGGCCATCTCTTTGGCATCATACCCGATTTTACTCGAATAGTCGACCCCGATTTTATCGGATTCGGTCTCGTGGTCGCGGCTGTAACTCAAAAAGAGCAAACCTAGCGCCTGCTGCGCCTGCTCGCCCATGGCGCGCACCTGCGGGGAAAGAATCATCCCTGCCGCAAGGCCCACCTGGCCAAAAATTTGGGAAGTTTGCTGCCGCGCCGAGTGGCGGGCAGTAATGTGCCCGATCTCGTGTCCGAGTACACCCGCGAATTCGGCCTCATTGTTGAAATGCGCCATAATTCCCCTGGTAAAATATACGTAACCGCCGGGCACCGCAAATGCGTTGACCACCGGCGAATCTACGATGAAGAACTTATAGGGCAAATCGGGCCGGTGAGAGATCTTCGCCATGGCCATACCCTTTTCGTTGATGAAGGATTGCAGGTTTTTATCGTCGTAAATACCCATTGTGGCCACAATAGACGGGTGTGATTCGGCTCCGAGCGCGATCTCTTTCTCTTGCGACATAAAGACGATCTCTTTTTTGCCCGTCACCGGATTTTTGGAACAACCTGCGAGCATTCCAGCCGCCACAAAAGCCGGCAGAATGCGAAATGCGTATTTCATTTTCATAAAATTTGAAAAATGACTTGAATGAAGGAGATGGTCAAAATTAAATGTTCTCTTGATTTATATGCAAAGAATCATGCCAAATAGTGACTTCAAGAGCTGGCCATCGGCTTTCGGCAATCGGCTGTCGGCGATTTTCACAGCACGATCTGTGAGAAATATTTTCCTTTGCCTCCGCATATTATCTAAATTACGTCTTCGTCTGTAATCCGGGATACCACCCGGGTGGTACAAAACTTTTAAAACAAGAACCCTGACCTTCGTTGAATGATGCATTCTTTACTGCACTATGAGTTTTAAAAAGATCACATACAGCGCGCTTCCCTCCTGGCTCGCCCGACTGGACTTTCTGGGTCTATTCGAGAAGGACCCATTTGGCAACTACCTCGCTGTTAAAAGATTACTCATTTTCATATTGGGCTGGTTTACATATTACCGCTACACGGCCGTCAATAAGATTCGCATTACCGGCACCGAAAATCTGATGGATCTGCCCGACCAGGGCGTGTTGTTCCTCTCGAACCACCAGACCTATTTCGCAGACGTTATCGCATTCTTCCATATTTTTTGTGCCGTCAAATGGGGCTATAAAGACACCATGTCCCCGCCATTTTACCTGCTTTCGCCCCGTGCCAGAATGTACTACGTGGCCGCGGCCGAAACCATGAAAGGTGGTTTTTTACCCAAAGTGTTCAGTATGGGCGGGGCCATTACCATCGAACGCTCGTGGCGGGCCAATGGCGAGGACGTGAAGCGCCAGCTCGACACCTCCGCGCAGGACCGCATCGGAATGGGTTTGCAGCACGGCTGGGTAGTGAGCTTCCCGCAAGGAACCACCAAACCGTACGCCCCTGTACGCAAAGGCACCGCGCATTTGATCAACGACCATCGCCCGATCATCATCCCGGTCGTGATCAACGGGTTTAGGAGGGCTTTTGATAAGAAAGGATTGCGTTTCAAAAAACGGAACACCCGACTGACGGTGCAGTTCAAACCGCCCATGCATTTCCGACCCGACGAGACGGTGGAAGAAATGGTCGCACGTGTAACGCAGGCAATCGAGCAACAGCCTCCGGGCGACGGTTCGCCGGGCGACGCCTCGCCGGGCGACGGCGCGCAGCACACCGAAATCTAGAGTGGTATGCTTTTTTCAAACCAGCATTTATGGGAAAAAAAGTACTGATCACCGGCGGCACGGGCCTTATCGGCAAGCGGCTGACGCAAATGCTGCTCGAAAAGGGCTACGAAGTGGCATTCCTGAGCCGGGAAAAGGCCAATATTCCTTCCGTTCAGGTTTTTGAATGGGATATAAACAAGGGTTACATTGAAGAAGGTGCATTGGAAAACCTGCATTTCCTCGTGCATTTGGCCGGCACCAATGTCGGCGAAGGCCGCTGGACGGAAGAACGCAAAAAATCCATCCTCGAAAGCCGTACCGAATCGATCCGCCTCATCGCGCGGAAGCTTGTCGAAAAACACGTAAAACCTGCCGCATTTGTATCCGCCTCGGGCATCAGCTACTACGGCCAGGATACCGGCGATGCCAGAAATACAGAAAATACACTGGCTGGTAACGATTTCCTATCTCACGTAAGCGTCGAATGGGAAAAAGCAGCCGATGAAATTGCCGCATTGGGTGTCCGGACTGTGAAACTCCGGACCGGCATTGTGATCAGCAAAGCTGGAGGCGCTATCCCCAAAATGGCATTACCGGCCCGTTTCGGCGTAGGCGCACCACTGGGTTCCGGAAAACAATGGATGTCCTGGATCCACCTCGACGATATGTGCCGGCTGTATATTGAGGCGTTGGAAAATGACAACTGGCAAGGGACTTACAATGCCGTTGCAGCTCCGCCCGTCACAAACGAAGAGCTTACCAAAGCCATTTGCAAAGTCCTGAACCGCCCACAGTGGTTTCCGAATGTACCTGCTTTTGCATTGAAACTGGCTTTCGGAGAAATGGCGGCTGTTGTATTGGGAGGGAATTATGTGGTGAATGAGCGGATTGTACACGAAACTGAGTTTGAGTACCGGTATAGGAAGCTCGAAGATGCTTTGAAGACAGAATTGGGATGAACTTCGGCTATCGGCAGTCGGCTATCGAAAATATTCCTGCATTCGCACGCCACATCCCATAAATGCCGACGGCCGATTGCCGAAGTTCATCTCACTCCTCCTCCTCTTCCTCCTCCAACTCCTCTTCCTCAACCGTCAGTACCTGCGCCGTTTCCAACCACTTCTCGCGCTGTACTTGTGCCTTAAAATCATCCAGCACATTCAGTTGCACATTACCATTGCTGAAAACCGACATTTGCAATCCTACAAATGCGAGTGCTTCATTCAAGCGGTCTTCAAGCGGCGTCGCGCTGAAAACGCATTCTTCCCAATACCATTCGAGCGACTCGCCCGCCACTTCCTCCACAATGCCAATGTAGTCTTCGAGCGTGTAACCGACGAACGGCTTGCCGAAACGCACCCATAGCAGCCTCATCACGTTGTCCAGCGACTGGGCGTGATTGGTTTTCTTCCTTAAATACAAATCCAAAATGAGCGCTACCAATGCGCCTTTGTGATAAACCGATACTTTCCGGTTCGGAATGCCTTTTTCGTACCCGTCCAACCAAAGGTCGAATGACGACTCCGCGAGCGACTGTGCTGCGTGGGCGCTGCTTTCGAAATGGCGCTTCATATATACCTGCAATTCCTTCACATAGGTATCGTCGTTGAAGACGCCGGCACGTCTCAGAAAAAGGTCGCCGTAGTAGGTCGTGCAGCCTTCGGCCACAAAACAGGTCCGGAAGTAGTTTTCTTTGGTAAAATCATAGGGCAAAAGCTCTGCCGGACGAATGCGGATAATGTTCCAGGCATGAAAGAGCTCGTGCGAACTCACGCCCAGGAGGTCGGAATAGAGGCCTTCCCCTTCATCATCGGGGCCGAGCACGATCATCGTCGAGTTCTGGTGCTCCACGCCGTGGTAGAATGCATTGGGTAAAATCAGGTTCAGGAAATGATAATCCTTTTCGGGAAACTCTCCCATCATAGCGATCTGCTCGCGTGAGAAGCGCCGGAAATCACGCTCGATACGCCGCCAGTTGGGTTTCAGGTTCCCATGCATCCAGATTTTAAACTGAATGCCGCGAACCTCGTATTCGCATTTCTGCAAAGTTTCCGAGGCAAGCATCGGACTGTCGACCAATTGATAAAAATCTCTAGCCGACAATATATTCTTGCCAGCCGATGGCAATCCGCAGGCAATCTGGTAACCATCGGGCAAATTGAGCTCCACGCGGTAAGGCTCGGTAATCCGCCCCTCGGTGTACATGCAGAAGTTGATGAAATTGAGATACCACAATTCCTCATCTACATAGCTGCTGCCCGCATTTTGAATGGACGCGTAGTAGGTATAATGAATGCGTACCTCGTTTTGACCAGCTGTTCCAACCCGCCATCGGTCTTTGGTTACCTTATGAAGGGGTAGTTTGTGACCAGCGGATGAGGTCGCTTCGATAAATTGAATATTTTTGGCGAAGTTTTGAAGTTCGTACCGCCCCGGGCGCCATGCCGGCAGCTGGATTTCGATCTGTTCGCTATGGATTTCGGGGATGGTGTAGGTAATGTCAAGAAAACGGGATTGTGGGTCAGGAACCGAAATGTGATAAAGCATAGACGAAACGCGTGGTGTTAAGAGGAGCCGGAAGCGCAGTTTCAGTAGACAAAAATCAGATAGTCCTACGTTACCAGTTACAACATTATAAAATAAACGATTTTAAGATGAAAAGTAAAATTCTCCTGCTATTCCTGTTTCTCCTGGCGGTTTTGATAAGTCCTTCGCTGATGGCGCAGAATGATGAATACTACCGCCCCGATTCGCTTCGGAAGGACCAGCCGGAAAGGAAGGAAATACCTCCTGTTGAAAGAAAACCACAAGACCAGAAGCCGGTGCTGGCAGAGAAGAAGAAGCTTGAAGACTTTAAGGATAAGAAGTTCATTGAAA
This sequence comes from Dyadobacter sp., assembly GCA_035565435.1. Lineage (GTDB taxonomy): Bacteria > Bacteroidota > Bacteroidia > Cytophagales > Spirosomataceae > Dyadobacter. The sequence goes on from DATMSL010000394.1 coordinate 5,883, forward strand.
GACTCCGTGTTGGAGGCAGTTTTGGATTGAGCCTGGGAACTTATACGAATGTTAACCTGTCTCCAATGGTCGGATATCACCTTTCTGAAAAACTTGTCGGAGGCGTCGGTGCGACCTACATGTTCTTTAAACTGCGTCATTTCGATTCTTACAGTTACTACGGCGGTAGAGGCTTTTTCATGTATAATGTTATTGAACCGATTAACATCATTGCTGAGTTTGAAGCCTTGAATGTGGTCGGAAACTATCAAAAGAGAATCTGGATTGGTTCGCCAATGCTAGGTGCATCATATTCTGTCCCGCTCGGAGGCAAGCTGACAAAGGCGGTTCATTTCACTGCTCTTTACAACTTCAACTATTACAATCAAGTTGATAATTCAGCCGGACCTGCCGCGGCAATTACAAACCTGTCACCATACGGCAGCCCATTAGTTTTCAGGATTACATTCCTATAATGTCCGCAACCTGGCGCAATTTTTAAGTCTTCATCTGAACTAACCATTCGGATGAAGACTTTTTATTCAATAGCAACTTCAAATTATGGAAAACCCCGTATTAATCTTCGGCGCCGGCGACCTCGGTATGCAGGCTCTCGATATTTTTAGAAGGAACAATGTACTCGTTTACGGCTTCCTCGACGACCACGCGGAGCTGCACGGCAAGGAGTTCGGCGAAGTGAGCGTACTCGGCAATACCGACGACACCAGCTACCTTAATATAATAGGTTCCAAATGCGAGGCATTCATTGCGATTGGCGAGCGGTCGGTGCGCGAACGCCTCGTGGAAACGTTGAACGAGGAATACAAAAATATGCCCGTTAATGCAATCCACGACAGCGCGGTGATCTCCGGCATGGCGTCGATCGGGCATGGTAACCTCGTTGCGGCCCGTGCCACCATCGGCGCACGCACGGTCGTAGGGCACCATTGCCTCGTGCAAACTGGCGCGATCATTGATACTTCGGCCATTGTGGGCGATTTCGTGACCATCGGCGCGGGCGCGATCGTGAACGACCGCGTAACGCTGGGCGACGGCGTGTTCATCGGTTCGGGCGCGGTGATCGTGGCAGGGATTCAGGTTGGCAAGAATGCACGGATCGGTGCGGGATCGGTGGTGGTGGAAAATGTACCGGCTGGTGCTACCTATTTTGGAAATCCGGCGCGGAAAATCTGATAGCGCCACAGAATAGCAGCAGGACGGCAACAATTTTCCGGCCCAATGTTTTTTATTAAACTGAAACACATTACCTTTGCACTCCTTTTGACAGAAAAAGTGAAAGAGCTAAGTAAATACAACATAGACATTTACGGTTTGGAAGACAAACAGTATGACTATGATATGGAGTCTGACGATGCTTTTTTTGAGGAAATGGAGCAGGATCTGATCGAGCACGGGCACTTCAAAACGCACGTGATCCTCAGCAAATCGGCGACGATGATTCAGCTTCGTTTTCACACAACAGGAAGCGTAACCCTGACTTGTGACCGCAGCCTCGAACCGTTCGAAGAACCGATTGATTCCGACGAACGCATTATATTGAAGTTCGGCGATCACAATGAGGAACTCACGGAAGAGATCGAGATCATCAGCCGTAATACCAACAGGATCAACGTAGCGCGTTACATTTTTGATTTCATCGCGTTGTCGTTACCGGTTAAAAAGCTCCACCCGAGCCTGCGTACGGAAGAGGACGATTTCGATTTGGAGGATGACGAGGAAGAAGGAACGCTGGTGTATACTTCCGGCGGAGAATCGGAGGAAGGGGACGAAAGGGAGGAAGAAGAAAAAGTAGATCCTCGCTGGGAAGCGC
>DATMSL010000395.1:0-1780 GCA_035565435.1 Dyadobacter sp.
TTCTTTTCCGCGAGGCTGCAACCAGCCATGTAGAACCAGCTCTCTGGCTTGTCATTATATTTGCCAGCGGGAATATCTTTCGCATCGCGAATCGTATCTTCCAGCTTGATATAGACACCTGGATTACCAGTAAACTGCTCGGCAACATAGAACGGCTGAGCAAAGAAACGTTGCAAGCGGCGGGCACGGTTAACGATTTGTTTTTGGTCGTCCGAAAGCTCTTCCATACCCAAGATCGCAATGATGTCCTGCAATTCTTTATATTGCTGTAACACACGCTGTACTTCACGGGCAATCTTGTAGTGTTCTTCACCGACAACTTCCGGGTCAAGACTGTTCGACGAACTGTCGAGCACATCCACCGCAGGGTAGATACCGATTTCCGTAAGCGCACGGTTCATAACGATAGTCGCATCGAGGTGAGCAAAAGTTGTTGCAGGCGCTGGGTCAGTAAGGTCGTCCGCAGGCACGTACACCGCTTGAACAGAGGTAATTGAGCCTTTCTTCGTACTTGTAATACGTTCTTGAAGCGCACCCATTTCCTGTTGCAGGTTAGGCTGGTATCCCACGGCCGAAGGAAGACGGCCGAGAAGAGCAGAAACTTCTGCACCAGCTTGGGTGTAACGATAAATGTTGTCGATAAAAAGAAGTACGTCTTTGCCGTCGTCGCGGAAGCTTTCAGCAATCGCAAGTCCCGAAAGAGCAACACGAAGACGAGCTCCTGGTGGTTCGTTCATCTGACCAAAGACCAGACTTGTTTTTCCAAGCACGCCAGCCTCTTCCATTTCGTGGTACAGATCGTTACCTTCACGGGTACGCTCGCCAACACCCGCGAATACCGAGTTACCGCTATGGAATTTCGCGATGTTGTTAATCAGCTCTTGGATAAGCACGGTTTTACCGACACCCGCACCAGCGAAGAGCCCGGCCTTTCCACCCTTTGTCAGTGGAGCAATAAGGTCGATAACCTTGATGCCTGTTTCAAGGATCTCCGCCTTGTTTGACTGCTCGGAAAGAGCAGGTGGTTCGCGGTGGATCGATGCACGCTTGCCGGTAACCGGCTTGCCGTCGTCAATAACATCACCGACCACGTTGAACATACGACCTTGAGTCTGTTCACCAACAGGAACGCTAATTGGCGCACCCGTTGCTTCTACTTCTTCGCCACGCTTCAAACCATCAGTACTCGAAAGAGCGATTGCGCGAACCGTTCGCTCGTCTAGGTGCTGAGCAACTTCAAGGGTGATTGTTTTGTTGTTGTTCGTCACTTTGAGGGCTTCGTACATGCCCGGCAAGTGTTTTTCGTCGAATTCTACGTCGACAACCACACCAATAACCTGGGTGATGTGTCCTTTCGTAGTCATTACTTCTTTACTCATCATATCTCCTTTAATCTCTAAGGGCCTCAACGCCGCCTGATATTTCTGCTAATTCTTGGGTAATCGCGCCCTGACGGACTTTGTTCATTGCTACGGTCAGGTCGTCGGCCAAATCGGACGCGTTGTCGGTAGCATTCTTCATGGCGATCATCTGCATACTGTACTCACTCGCCTTAGCGTCGAGGAGCGCCTGGAATATTTTCGCCCCGACTAAACGGTAGGCCGTCGCTTCCAGTACTGCCTCGGCACTTGGCTCGTAGAGCGCATCGCGCACATGCGTCGTTACATCGGTTGCCGTAAATCCGGCGGGAAGCACACGCGTTACGGTTACCTGTTGGTTGATACTACTGATAAACTCGGTGTAAATAACATCTACCGCGTCGACTTCGCCGCTAATAAAC
>DATMSL010000396.1:0-4570 GCA_035565435.1 Dyadobacter sp.
CCCGGAACTGCAAAAAAGCTACGCAGAAGTCGAATCCTGGTCTTCGCTTGACACACACGAACGCCATTTCAAAATACGCCCGGGAGATGGTGAAGGTGTAAATACAACTTTGCTCACTGCCGACACGTCCATCCACAAAATTTTGGAGATGAAGTTGCTGGCAGGGAGTTTCAAGCATAGTGCACAAAATCAGTGGAGTTTACTGGTGACGCGTTCGTATGCTGCCAGAATTTTCCCGGGTCAGGATCCGATTGGGAAGGTTATTCATGACATTCCTACGTTCAGTTCCGGGCCGACACCATATGAAATAACCGGCCTGATCGAAGATCTGCCTTACAATAGCCACCTACGGGCAGAGGCGGTCAGATTTAAGGTAACAAAGCCGGAAGTTCTTTCAAATACAGGTTTTATGACTTTTGGACAGAACTACATATTACTAAAACCCGGCACGGACATCGGAGAATTCACCCGCAAAGTCAATTCATGGTATACACAATTTATGAAAAACAACGGGCGGGAACAATTCGAATTCCAGCCATTGAAAGACGTATATCTCCATTCTGATTTTGCCAGCGGACAAAGTTTAAGAGCAAGCATTCGTACTATTTGCATTTTTGCCGGCGTCGCGACGTTGCTGCTATTCATTGCCTGCGTCAATTTTGTGAATCTCAGCACTGCCAAAGCATTCGCGCGGGTGAAGGAGGCTGGGGTCAGAAAAGTTCTAAGTGGATCAAGGACGCAACTGATGATGCAGCTTCTTACAGAAACGCTGATGCTGTTCGGGCTTTCCTTGGTTGTTGCCCTATTTGCCTATTTTTTCACATTGAGTCCTGTCGAAAACTTCCTTGGACATCGCCTCATACTGACGTTTACTTCAAACGTCGTGATGGCCGGAGGGGCACTGATTATGATCTTACTAACCGCCTTGTTGACAGGACTCTACCCCGCCTGGGTTATTTCAGGTTTTAAACCGGCGAATACGTTGCGCGGAATTTTCACAGCATCGTTCGGACAGACCGGCCTTCGCAAAACATTGGTAGTGGCACAGTTCTCAATCTCGATCATTGTATTGCTGGCCACCATCGTCGTATGGCAGCAGTTCGATTTGATGAAAACCAAGGAGCTTGGCTACGATAAGAGAAATCTTATCGGTATTGAACAGATTTCATGGAATGGCAAGGGCGAAGCATTTAAAAGCGAATTGCAAAGAATACCTGGCGTCCTACGCAGCAGTCTAAGCATTTGGATGCCTACGGAAGGTGGAGGTTATATGCAACGCAACGTCGACGACCCGGCGCATACAGGCCGGCACATCCGAATCTGGTACATTGCCGGTGATGTGGATTTACCTGCAACCCTAGGGTTAAAACTCACGAAAGGCCGCAGTTTCAGCAACCGTTTTGCCGATGCGCTCAACGCCGATTCATTACGAAACGAGAATCCTGAGCAATTTGAAAAGGCCCAGATGAATCAGAACTCATTAATTACTACAACAGCGGCAAAATTGCTCGGCATCAAACAGCTGGACACATATGCCAAAGACATGCAATCGGTACCAGTAGGCGTTGTCGGCGATTTCCATAATGAATCGTTGTACGAACCGATGAAACCGACGATCATTCTCGCCCAAAAAGCACCTGAATACGCCGGCATGCTCATCCGGATTCAACCCAACACCGAACAACAAGTTGCGGCGGGCATCCATCAACTCTGGAAGCAATTTTTCTCCGGCAAGCTGCTCCGCATTTATAACATTGAGGAGAAACTGGAAAAACAATATGAAGCCGAATCTAAGTTGCACCAGCTCTTCCTCTTTTTCAGCGGGCTTACGATGTTCCTTTCTGCGCTGGGCATTTTCGGATTGGTGGTGCAAGCGGCCGAACAGCGCGCGAAGGAAGTGGGTATCCGTAAGGTGCTCGGCGCGTCGGTAGCAGGTATTGTGGGGTTAATTTCAAAGGATTTTGTCAAACTGGTGGTCATAGCCATCGTGGTAGCGTCGCCGCTGGCGTGGTATGCGCTGCAAAAATGGCTGGAAAACTATCCTTACCGGACGACGATCCACTGGTGGGTGTTCGCAGTGACGGGTGCCGCGGCATTGGCGGTGACGATCGGGACGGTCAGTTTTCAGGCCATCCGCGCCGCCACGGCCGACCCGGTCCGCAGCCTCCGCAACGAATAATCGATTTAGGGAATTAGGATACAGCAATGACACATTAATTCCCCATCTTTGAGAGCCAGGCGCCGCCGTGCGCCTGGTTTTTCTTTTAGCACGACAATTGTATTACCTTTCTCAGCACCAAATCAACGTTCGTAATGCAAATGCTGTCCGGTCTGGGCAAAGCCCGCTATGTACCCCTCCTGATACTTTTCACCCTCGCCATCATGCAGTCGTGCCGGAAGAATCCGAAGGACATGACCAACCAGGAGCTGGCAGAGGCGATCAGCAGCAAGGATATTTACCAGGAACTTCTTTCGCAGGCAAGCGAAGCGGGAATCAATACCCAAAAATTTGAAGCGAAAGACACCATCGCACCGGTTTTCGCCCTTCTGGAAGAGATCGCGTTCGGCCACAAGCCTGGCATCCGGTTTACCCAAAAAAAAGTGAAAGCGGATACCGCATTGATCCGCAATGCCGCCGAAGAACTCGCCAAAGGCCAATCGGTGGAAAATGTAATGGAACAGCTGGAACCGGTTTTCCCGGTTTATCATAACCTGAAAATCCATTACGACCGGCTGATCAAGTCCAACAAAAAGGACAGCGCAGCTTATGTTGCGCAGACATTGAATGCCTACCGCTGGATCCGCCGGCAAATTCAGGACGCGCCGCGTTTTGTAATGGTTAATATCCGGGGTGCTTACCTGACGGCCATGGATTCGGCCGGTAAGAATGTCCTCACGATGCGCACCGTCGTAGGCAAGCGCGACACGCCTACGCCTACAATCGACACTTACGCGACAAGCATTGTGACCCACCCGTACTGGAATGTGCCCAAGAGCATTGCGATCAAGGAAATTTTCCCGAAAGCTGCTGCCGACCCCGAATATCTGACCCGGAACCGCATTCAGGTGATTGGGAAGGACGGTCAGGCCATTAACCCCGAAGAACTGGAATGGGGCGAGCTCACCGCCGACAAATTCCCCTTCCGCTTCCGCCAGGAAACAGGCGAGGATAACTCATTAGGCTTATTAAAAGTGGAGATCAAAAACCCGCTGGCTATTTATCTGCACGACACCAATGCGCGGTACCTTTTCAAAAGTGACAAGCGCTGGCGCAGCCACGGGTGCGTACGCGTGCAGCGCCCGACCGATCTGGCCAATTATATGGCAGGTACCGAACTGCTCGACAGCGATTTCATGACCGAGCCCGACAGCATATCGCACCCGCCGAAATGGCACAAACTAAAAGTACGCGTACCGGTGTTCCTGCTGTATTTACCGGCCGACTGCGATGAAAAAGGGAATCTGATATATTTCCCGGACGTTTACAAACGGGAAGCTCCCAATGCCTGAACTTCGGTAATGGCTTTCATTCCGGCCAGCAGCGAGGATTTTTGAATATAATGCTGGTCGCCGGAGTAAATAAACAACCCCGCGCCATTATAGAGCATATTAATCAGCTTTTTGGAATCAGCGATCGAAACGGCGGGACAACCGAGGCTGCGGCCGAGACGGCCCGTGCTTTTGATGAACGCTTCGCTCACATAATCCGCGCCGTGCATGACGATCGCACGTTCCAACGCACGGTCATTAATGCCTTTTTCGAGGCCTTCCAGTTTCAGTGAAAGTCCGTGCTTGCCCTGGTAAGTGCCTAGTGTTTTATAAAAACCTAAACTCGACTGGAAAGAAGAATTGGCATTGGAAAAATGCTCGGCAAACTCGTTACCCGAGTTGCGTCCATGCGCTACATAGGTGTTATAAAGCACCTTCTTTTTCAACAGGTCGATCACATACAACCGCTTGTTGCGCGATGACTGCGTAAAATCGCAGATAGCCATGATCGGATTATCGAGTTTAATTTTCTGAAAGCCAAACCAGGCGCAATAGAATGCACGCTCCGACAAACCCTGCTTTTTCAGGCCCAGTGAGTCATATAACGAGGCCCATTCGGAACGGGCAACGACCGAGTCGGTTTTCACGACCGGTCTTTTTTTAGTGGTAGAAATATGGGAAACTGGGTCGGCCCGGTGTACACCCAACGAAATGCCTGCCGCTATCAATACCGCTGCCCAAACCCCATGCGCTTTTGTCATTTCCTATTGTTTTATTGAGACTATATGCTTCAAAATCAATCAAAAAGGTGCCGTCAAACGACCCCAACTTAACAGCCCAAAAAACGCAAATGGTTCCGAAAAATTTCAGAACCATTTACAATGCATTAATAATCAGTTAATTACAAACAACAATTCCTGGCCACATCTGACTATACTTGACAAAACATGAACATTCCTGACCACACATGACCATACTTGACAAAACATGACCATTACTGACCACACATGACCATACTTGACAAAACATGACCATTACTGACCACACATGACCATACTTGACAAAACATGACCATTCCTGA
>DATMSL010000397.1:0-15589 GCA_035565435.1 Dyadobacter sp.
GAGATTTGTCAGATTGACATTTGAAATATTGCAAGAATACTTTGTGTAAAAACAGCGGTAAAAGTGCGGGAAAACCTGCTTTGTTTTACGCTCATCATCCAAAGGAGTTGTCATGACTATTTCCAGAAGAAAATTCATCCATACCGCCACGGCCGTCGCCGGAGGTACTGCCGTCTCGCCCTTCATTAACGATTTCGCGAATGCTGGTGTGGCCGCCGGCGCCCCGGCGGCGGCCGACAAGATCCGGGTGGCGGCGATCGGGATCAACAGTATGGGCTGGGCGGACGTCAACGCGGTGATGAAAAACCCAGGCGTGGAGTGTGTGGCGCTATGCGATGTCGATCGTAATGTACTCGACAAGCGCGCAGCGGAACTGGCCGGGCGGGGAATACAGGTCAAGACGTTCAGCGACTATCGGAAAATTCTGGATAGTAAGGACATCGATGCAGTGGTAATTGGGACACCCGACCACTGGCATTGCCTCATGATGGCCGAAGCATGCGATGCCGGAAAGGATGTGTACGTCGAAAAGCCGATCGGGAATTCCATCGCGGAATGTCGGGCGATGGTAGCGGCACAGCAAAGGACCAACCGGGTCGTTCAGGTAGGGCAATGGCAGCGCAGCCAGAAACATTTCCGCGACGCGGTCGATTTTGTGCATTCGGGCAAACTCGGAAAAGTGGCCTTGGTGAAAGTATGGGGGTATTTTAATTATGGCAATCCCATTATACAACAGCCCGATGGCACGGCTCCGGCGGGCGTCGACTATGGCCAATGGCTCGGCCCGGCAATGAAAAGGCCCTTTAATCCGAACCGTTTTCATGGTTCTTTTCGCTGGTTCTGGGATTATGCGGGCGGTATCATGACCGATTGGGGCGTGCATTTGCTCGACTACGCATTGCTGGGTATGAAGGCTGGTGCCACGCCGAAACGTGTCAGCGCCAGCGGGGCTATGCTGCGTAACCCCGGCGCTGAAACGCCCGACACCTTGACGACGCTCTTCGAATACGAAGATTTTAACATTCAATGGGAACATGTGATTGGCTACGGCGCGGGTATTTACAACCGCCAGCACGGGATCGCATTCCTGGGCGAGAACGGCACGCTTATCGTCGACCGGCAGGGCTGGGAAGTGGTACCCTATGAAAAACGGATGGAGGCGGTTTCGCTTACGAAGTCGTCTGACAATGGCCTGGATGAGCATGCCAAAAACTTTGTGGAAGTGATCCGCTCTCGGCGCATGGATGACCTGCATGCGCCCATACAGGCAGGCGCAGAAGTGGCGACGCTTTCACAAATGGGCAACATCGCTTACCGTACAGGCAACACGCTCCACTGGAATGCGCAAAAAGGTGAGTTTGATGATTCTGTGGCTAATAAATTGATTACCAGTGAATACCACAATGGCTATAAAATGCCGTACGTGTAGTTTTTTCTGAAATTATGCTCAGGAAGGCCTGGGGAAGGTCTTGCTTACCAGCCACCCGAAAATCACACATCCGAAAATGCCGACACCGGGATACAGGAAGAAATGCACCCAGCCATTGGCCTGTACGAAATAGAGCAGTACCGCACTCAGGAAAAAACCTACGAGGATTCCCGTGCTGTTGATGGAAGGAACGAATATCCCGGCCACAAACATTCCGGCTAGGCAGCCGCCGAATATGCCAATTAGTTTCAGGTACTGGTCCCAGATACTATTGTTCTCCATAAAAACCAGCCAGACGGCAATGCCGATTCCCGCCGCGCCTAATGCAAGCGTGGTATAACGGGCAAAGCGGAAGCGCTGCAGATCGCTGGACTGGGGAACGAAATGTTGGAAAAAATCGGTGGTGACGACCGTGGCAATGGAATTCATGGAGGAACTGATCGTCGACATGGTGGCCGCGAAAAGACCGGCTATTACCAACCCGCGGAGGCCGGCCGGCAGTTGCGTAGAGATAAACCACGGGAAAATGTCGTCGGTACGCGCCATCGGGTTCAGAAGTTGGGGGCTTTGTTTAAAATACACCCACAAGGCTGTCCCGACCAGGAAGAATATCAACGTGGCGGGAATGACGAGCAAAGCATTGGTCCAGATCGACCGCCGGGCTTCCGCCTCGGTGGGCGTGGTGAGATATCGCTGCACCACTACCTGATCGGAGGTATAGGTAACAATTTGCGTCAGGAAATTACCTACCAGAACTACCCATAGCACAGGCTCGGTTATGGCCCAGCCGTTGTTGACCATATGGAACTTGCCTGCATCGCCCGCCTGCCCGAACAGCGCATCGAAGCCCCCGGATGCATGGGCAATAAAGAACAAACTGACGAACGCTCCGCCCAGCAGTACGCCTACCTGCATTACCTCCGTCCAAACCACGGCTTCAATGCCGCCGGAGATCGTATAGGCGGTAGTGATGAGGCTGGTAAGGACAATGCAAAGCATGAGATTCATACCCGTAACGGTGCTCAGTACCAACGCGGGAAGGTAAATCACGATGCCTAACCTTCCTACCTGAAAAACTACAAATGTGAGGCTGCCGACCAGCTTTACCGTTTTGCTGAACCGGAATGCGAGGTATTCGTACACGCTGGTGATTTTCAGTTTGCGGAAATAAGGCAGGAAAAACCAGATCACAATGGGCGCCACAACGACGATCATTGCATTAGCAAAAATGTATACCCAGTCGGTGGCGTAGGTTTTAGCGGGAATGGCGATGAAAGTGAGCGCGCTCAATTTACTTCCGAAAATGCTTAGCCCGGCCGCCCACCAGGGGATATTCTGGCCTCCAAGGAAGAAGTCGTCGGTGCTGGCGCTCATTTTGCGGGAAACATAGATGCTGATGCCCAGTACCAGTAAAAAGTAAATGGATACAACGCCCCAGTCAATCGCGTTGAATGTACCCGTATTTACCACCGGGCTGCCCGCGATCACCCGGGGCGTGCGGATACCCGGCTGAACTTCGCCGGAAGGGATTACCAGTTGCCCATTCCAGTTTACGAGCGGCGTCGTAACTGAGGCTTTTCCTCCCGAAAATACTCCGAGAGAGGCCCAGGTGTCGGTAATGCTGTGGTAGCCCATGATTTCGTTGCGGAAGCCAGGGTGCTTTTCCCTGAGCTCCATCACCCGTTGTGCATACACGCCATCGTCCCCGCCCACTACGAGCAAGTGCGACTGCCCGGCTGCATACGCAGGCGAGGGCGCAGCCGCCACCGCGTGGGGCAAGTCGGCAATGCGTTTCCAGGTTTTGGATATCGGGTTGTAAGCGAGGCATTCTTTGAGATAAGCGCGTTTGACAGCCCCGGTAGCGGCATTATGGTGTAATTCTACCCCGCTGAACAGGAAAAAACGGCCATCCTGCGCTCCCGCCACGGCCAGCATACGTCCATTGCCGGGTATAGCGGACAGTTCGGTCCATTGTTTTTTGTATAAATCAAATTCCCAGAAACGGTTCAGCGCATTGGTATCGGACGGCGCGCTGGTGCCGCCTGCAACAACTATTTTATCGCCCAGCAATGCGGCGGAAGCGTACGCAACCGCGACAGGCAATGCAGGGAGCGTTGTGGTGGCAACGCGGCCGTCTTTCCAATTGAGATAAAATGCCTGGTTGTAATGCCGGGTAGCGTCGGCGCCTCCAAGGCAGAAAACGCCTTCCGGGGTCGTCAGCGAAATGCCGTAACCCATTGCGTGCGGCAATCTTCCCGCTTTCTTCCAGCTCCCCGAAGAATTTTCCAATACAAAAATGCCGTCGTACCAGGTTTTCGGCGCAGCGCCCCAAGGCCCGGCATTGCCCGGGAAGTTGGCGCCCCCGGCGACGATCAGCGCACCGTTGCTGACGCCCGCATAGGCACCGGCAAATCCAACCGCATCGGGGAGTGGTGGCAGATCTTTCCATTGCAGAGGCGAAGGCCCTGGCTGCTGGGCATTGGAAATCATAGTTTGCAGGAAAATAGTCAGAAAGAAAAGGAAGCGGGTCATCAGGTCTTCTAATTATTCATTCACTCATTCACTAATTCACTCATTCACTCATTCAACATTCACTCATTCAATCATTAAGTCAGGTATAGTCATGAGTAGTCATGGGTGGTCAGGCAGTGGCTTCTCCGTTGGGCAGGAATTTGAAAAAGCCGATGTCGGTCAGTTGCCGGTGCAGCGCCTGGTACTGATCGTCGGACAGCACTTCGAGGGGCAGCCGGCATGGACCCATATCGAAGCCCAGCATTTTCATCACGGCTTTCTGGGCAGGGATCGGCGGATATTGTACCACGACGCGCACCATTTCTACGCAGAACAACATTTGCTTCCGCGCCTTTTCAATCTCGCCTGCTTCGAAATACTGCCTTACTTTTAAATAGAATGGGGCTGCGAAGTTGAAAGTGCTGCCGATACAGCCTTTGGCGCCCATCGACAACGCGGGCAGGTGATTTTCATCAAAGCCATATAATACATCATATTTGCCGCTTTCGTGATTCAGACATTCCTGGTATTCCCAAAGCGTTGCTGCCGTGTACTTTACGCCGGCGAAGTTGGGGATTTGCCTTTCAGCGATGCGCATGAAGTCGAGCACGTCCACGGAAAAGCCGGTGAGGGAGGGAATATGGTAGTAGTAGAATGGCAATTCCGGTGCACCGGCCGCGATATCGGTCATGCAATCCGCGAGGTTTTGTACGGCGGTGGGTTTGAAATAGAATGCTGCGACCGACGAGATCGCGTCCGCTCCCGCTTCCTGCGCGTGACGTGCCAGCTTGCGCGCCTCTGCAATACTCGCGTGCCCCACGTGTACGATCATACGCAGGCGACCTTTACCGGCATTGATCACCGTTTCGGCAACCTGCATACGTTCTTCGAGGGTGAGGTTGGGGCCTTCACCATTGCTGCCGCATATGAATATGCCCGAGAGGCCGGTGGCGATCAAATGCTCGACCAATGCGGGAAGCAGTTCGTAATGCACGGAACCGTCGGGGTGTAACGGTGTGAAGAGCGCGGCAACGAGGCCGTCGGTATGTTGGATGGTACGCATATGGAATGGAATTATGGAAATTCAGTTATTTCTCAGGCCAGAACAGCCATTTAGCGGTGATCGTTTGCAGCACGATCTGCTCGTAGGGGCCGGTTTTCCCCGCTTCATAAAGGCACAGGATATTGCCGTCCGGTAATACGGCCATGGACGAATAGGCCGACGGGCCGGGGAAAATAGTTCGGATGACCGGCCACGTTTTCCCGTTATTGAAGCTTGCCCGTAGCGTCAGATTATGACGTTTGGTGGTGCTGGCGGGATTGAGGAAGAGCATGGCGCCGAGGCCTTTTGTATTCCGGCGCCGGTAGCGGATGATCGCCCCCTGGCATACCGGCTCGACGAGCTCCGGAATGTCTTCCGGTGCGGTCCAGCTCACACCGCCATCGTAACTCAGCGATTGTGCCCGCCTTCCGCGACCAAAGTAGGAGCGCATGTTCATCAGCAGCGTGCCATTGCCGTCGTCGACTTCAACGACCTGGCATTCATTCATTTTGGGCGTAATTGTTCCGCCGAGCTGCCAGGTTTTGCCGTGGTCGTCGCTGTAAATGGCGTGCGCGCCGTATTCGAACGGGCCGTTGCGGACTTTGCCGTTCGGGTCGTCGTAGCTGAAATCGCAGGGGATCACGAGGCGGCCTTTGCGTGGGCCCTTCTGTATCTGAATACCAACGCCCGGGCCGGTTGCATACCAACCCCACTCGGGTTTCTTGGTGGTTTGGGTTATTTCAACCGGTTTTGCCCAGGTAGCACCGTTGTCGGAGCTGCGGGAGAGCCATACCGTCCGGGTCGACCCGGATTTTTTAGTAATAATGTCTTTTTCAGATGCGTCGCCGCGGTTATGGGTCAGGAGCAGGAATATTTCGCCGGTTTGTTCGTCGAGCACCGGGCAGGGATTGCCGCAGGTATTGGCGCCATCGTCCCAAACGACCGTTTGCTGGCTCCATGTTTTGCCGTTATCCATCGAGCGTTTCATGAGCAAATCAATATCGCCGGCGTCGCCCGCTCCTTCTCTCCGGCCTTCACAAAAGGCAATTAGTGCGCCATTTTTAGCTCTGATGAGCGAAGGGATGCGGTAACTTTTATAGCCATCTTCACCGGCGCTGAACAACGCGCGGGTTTCGGGAATGCCCTGCGAAAATACACGTGTGGCACCCAGGAGTAACAGGATTAGGAATGTTTTATGGATCATAATTAGTAGTTATGTTCTACATATTAGTAAATGTAAGAGCATTGATGCTGAACATCCAAATATTTATTCAGAAAATAATGCAAATTGTTGGGCGGGCTGTCCGCGTTTGAGCCTATTGTTGCATCTCTGACGGCGCCTACCGGATCGTTCCGAAATCGTTCTACCAATATTACGTACCTAACCGCATTTAATGCGCTTTCAATCAGCTACCGTTCGTGATAATATACCGTCGTAAAATCGCGTGGCGATGTAATATTGGTAGCAAAAATGTTGGTACGGGTAGATATTAAATGCCCCTGGGCATGCAACACCAATGGGCGACACACTAAAACAACATCCCCTTTGCGAGTTCATCGAATGCTATTATTAGGCCCTCAACCGATCGAAATGGGGCTTTAAATGCGCTTTCATACCGTGGCGGAAATCCTCTGAATCGCCTGTTTTCAGGATTTCAACCAAGTCACGGTGCGTGACTTCGCCGACGTCGGCCTGGCCGTTGACCTGGATTTCATAATCGAGCACATATTCAAACACCGGCAGCAGCATTTTCTGAAAACGCATATACGTATCGTTGCCCGTCATCTGGTACAATTTGCCGTGGAAAGCGATTTCGTGCTCCACCTGGAAGGGCTTCTGTTGCTTGTTCACCTCCTGTGCCACGATATCTTCCAGCGCAGCAATGTCTTCGGGTGTTTTGCGGAGGTATATCAAGTCTGCGAGGCCCATTTCCAAGACAAGCCGCAGTTCGAAAATATCCTTTAATGTGTTTTTACCGAGCAGCAGCGGGTCGAGAACGCGTTCAAGCGAGCCGAGTATATCGGGCTGTGCGAGCACCATGCCGCGTTTTTTGCGGGTATCGATCATCCCCAGCATCCGCAGGCGGCTGAGTGCTTCACGCACCACGTTCCGGCTCACCCCGAGGGCGTCAGCCAGTTCCTGCTCCTTGGGCAGAGGGTCGCCTGGTACGAATGACTTCCGTTTCAAGTATTCCCGCAGCCTGGATTCGACCAGGTCGGTCATCGTGGAAGGCTCTAAGGGCCGGATATCGTTTTTGAGATCACTCATACTTGTATTGGCCAGGCGGCCGGAAATGGATTCGGATGTAAAGCTAATAATTCCTTTTGTAGGACATAATGCAGGGCGTTGAATTTTAGCGGACTGCCGGGCGGCGCGAGGCTGCAATAATGGTCAGGTGTTGTCAGGTATGGTCAGGTGTTGTCATGTGTGGTCAGGAGTGGTCAAGTATGGTCAAATGTTGTCATTCGTGGTCAGGAGTAGTCGAGTATAGTCAGATGTTGGCAGGAATCACAAAGAGTATACCTCACCATACGACTATACATGACACACCGGCAACACTGGACTCTACTTGGCCACACCTGATTACCCTTGACTATCCTTGACAACACCTGACTAAATCTGACAACACCTGACCATACCTGACTATTCCTGACCACACCTGATTACCCTTGACTATCCTTGACAACACCTGACTAAATCTGACAACACCTGACCATACCTGACCACGCTTGACCACGGATTGCAGACCGCCAAACCGCCGCGCAGCGAATGTCTTCGACCGTTAAATAAATTCAAAAGTAGTATTAGTTTGTATAGGTCTTATTTGAGCTAGTTTGTAGAAATTATAAAACTAATTCTATGATAAACGGCATGGTGAAATCCGGAGCGGGGTGGGTTGTGGCAGGTTGGTAACGATCGGATTGACAGGCCATGAGTGCCGGGAACGCATTCTCTTTTTTCACTAAACCATCATACACCATGTTAAAAGTTACTAGTAATGCCCTTCAGACCATTCGTTTAGGCGGCGCCCCGGATGAAACCGTTTCGATGTTCGGGCCGCTGACCGACCTGATCGGCACCTGGGTAGGCCGCAAGGGCTGGAACCTGGTTGCGGTTCCTAATCAAAAAGGCGGTTTCCTGCTCCTGGTGCAGCCTTACACCGAAACGCTTACGGTGACGCCATTGAGCACGCCGACACCTAACCGCGGGACACACATTGTGCAGCAGGTACCTACGTTGCTGTACAGCCTTTCCATTCACAGCAATGTCGACGGCAGTTTGCTCCATGCCGAAAACGGGACCTGGCTGCTGTTGCAGGATTGCCCGGATGAATTCAGCATTGCACGCCAGGCTTCGGTACCCCACGGAGACTCGTTGCTGGCGTTGGGTGGGTCGTCGGTGACGCCGGGCACACCCAATATTCCGGATATCAGTACATTGCCCATTACTGGCCCCGGCTCCAAGCCGCTGGGCTATACCGATCCTTACCTCACGCCGCTGGAAGGCTTCAACAAGGTGAACCCGAACGCTACCCTGCGCGATGCCATAGCCGGCCAGACGATTACTTCTACGACCACCATTTCAGTCAGTACAGCCAACAAGGGAGGGATTACCAACATTCCATTCATCGTTCAAAACGCGAACACGACAAGTTTCGAAGCTACTTTCTGGATCGAAACCGTGAAGAACCCGAATACGGGCGGCTCGTTCCTGCAACTGCAGTATTCGCAGAATTCCATTATCGAATTTATCCCGCAGTTCCATGATCCGGCCAAGCTGATCCAGTGGCCGCACGTGAACATCAATACGCTGGTAAAACAATAAGCGATTCTTAAAACCTTCACAATAAATAGGATATCCATGGCGCAACCAGCAGATCATCATTTTGACGTGATCGTGGTCGGGGGAGGGGCAATAGGCCTTTCCACCGGTTACCATTTGGGGAAACGAAAAGCGAAAACACTGGTTCTGGAACAGTTCAACTTCAAAAACCAGCTGGGCAGCTCGGCGGGTGTTTCGCGGCAATACCGCATTCCGTACCCCGAGGAATATATGGTACAAATGGCACTGGACGCGCAGCCCTATTGGGACGAGCTTCAGGCCCTGACACCCAGGACCTTGCTCGACAAGGTGGGCACGCTCTGGTTCGGAGACCCGTCGGTGCATTCCACCGAGGGGAATATCGCTGAGGCGGAGCAAGCACTCAAAGCGTTGAATGTGCCTTATACAAGTCTTACGGCAAAGGAAATCGAAGCGCAATACCATTTCCGGAACCTGCCCGACACTTACACGGGCCTTTTCCAGGCCGACGGCGCCAGCATTGATTTCCGCGCTACGATCGAAACCTTGTACCAGGCCTGCGAGCGGGATCCTTACACGATCCTGCAAGATGAGTCGCCGGTGACTGGCATCGGGCAGGACGGAAAATTGTTTACCGTGACTACACCGAAAGGCGCTTTTACGAGTGAAAAACTGGTGCTGGTTCCCGGCCCGTATATCGATAACGTGATCAATCTGCTCGGCTTTACGATCGAGGCGACTTACTGGAATATGTCCTCGTGCTATTTCAAAAAGACCGATCCGAAGATTCAGTATCCGACCTGGTTTGTATTCCAGAATGCGATCGGCTCGAACGGCAATCAGTTTTATGGTTTCCCGGATGTGGACTGGGACCATCCGGAGTACATCCGCGTGGCGCCGGATTTTGTGATCGATCCGCTCGCAAGCCCCGAGCAGCGCACGCTCGTGCCCAATCCGCAAGAGCTCGCGTACACGTCGGCGTGGGTACGCGACCACATGACAGGTCTCGATCCGAGGCCCCATTTTACTTCCACGTGCCTTATTGCGCTGAGCAAGATCCCGAACAAGGAACTGCTCATTGATTTTGCGCCGCCTTATGTGCCTAACAACCAGAACATCGTGGTGTATGCGACCGGCTGGGCGGCCAAGTTTACGCCATTTTTGGGCAAAATATTGACCGAGCTGGCGCTGGATGGCCATTCCACATTTGATATTTCACCGTTCAAGCTGGGTTACAATTATTTCAAAGCCATTTAAAAACCATCAACATGAATAAAAACACGCCACTAAATAATGGGATGAAGCCCGGCTTGCAGATGGAAGTCGCGATCATCGGTGCAGGAACATCGGGTTTGTACAGTGCCTTCCGTCTTACCGACGTCGGCAAATACACCGGCGACCAGGTTCAGATTTTCGACATGAGCGAGCGGCTCGGCGGGCGGCTCGAATCGGTTATTCTGCCGGGAATGAACTTCTGGGGCGAATTGGGCGGCATGCGCTACCTCACTTCGCAGGAGATCGTGACCACGCTCATCGAAGGTTATCCGCTGTCGGAAAAAGACCTGAGCAAGCGTACTCCTGTGCTCAAAGACCATATGACGCCCGTTCCGTTCCCGATGGGCAACCCTGCCGACCTGCTTTTTTACCTCCGCAAGCAGCATTTCAAACAGAATGCCTGGAATGTGGCACAAGACAAGGGTGAGAAGCTGGTAACCCGTTATTATCTCAACGACGACGACATTGGTTTCAGCTCCGACCAGCTTTTCAATAAGATCATCTACGATGTGCTCATGGCCGATCCGTGGTTTGTGAACAATTATTCGAGCCTGGTCACGAAGGGCCCGACGCAATATGATTACGGTTTCAAACTGACTAGTCAGGATTGGGACCAGGTGAAGCCTAACCTCACTTACCATTTCCCCGGATCGCCTTACGACGGGCGCAAAGTGAACGACCTGGGCTTCTGGAACCTGATCAAGGACCAGGTTTCGGAGGAAGGGTACAGTTTTGTGGCCAATGCGGGAGGGTATTATTCCAACACGATCAACTGGAACGCGGCAGAAGCATTTCCCTATATGGTAGGCGATTTTTCGGCCGATGTTACTTATAAAACCATCGAGGAAGGTTATGATAGCATTGCCTATGCGTTGGCTAACCAGTATATGGGCATTCCGGGTGCGTGTATCTGGTCCGAGAACAAGCTGCTGACCTTCTCGAAGGGCCACGACCAGCGGGAGCACTATCGCTACGAGCTGACGTTCCTGAACATCCCGACTAACCAGATCTGGCATGCCTATGCCAATCATATTATATTGGGTATGCCGCGGAAGTCGCTGGAATTGCTCGATCAGCAGAACTTCTTTTTCAATTCCAATGAAAATACCGTTCTCGACCGCAATATCCGCTCGGTGATCATGGAGCCTGCATTCAAAATATTGATGGGCTTCCGGGAGCCGTGGTGGAAAAAACTGGGTATCGACTCGGGGCACTCGATCACCGACCTCCCGATGCGCCAGTGCTACTATTTCGGCACCGATCCGCAGAACAACAACTCGATGCTGCTGGGCAGCTACGGGGATATGGAAACGGAGACATTCTGGAAGGCGCTTTCGGATGATACCGTGCTTTTCAAAGTGAGTGCGGCGGAATCGGCCTCGCTCGCGGAGCTGAAAGCGCTTGAAAGAGAGCAGGCTACGCAACTGATGGTGAATGAAATTATGAACCAGCTGCGCGAGTTGCACGGAGCGGAGGTTGAAATCCCGGAACCGTACGTGACCTATTTCCGCGACTGGTCCGACGACCCGTTTGGCGCCGGGTACCATGCCTGGAAAGCCGGTGTGGCGGTATGGAACGTCATGCCTTACATGCGGAAGCCCGATACCGATGAAAATATTTATGTCGTAGGCGAAGCCTATTCCGATCAGCAGGGATGGGTAGAAGGGGCATTCTGCGAGGCAGAGAAGATGCTGGAATCGCATTTCCACCTGTCCCGCCCGGCGTGGCTGAGCGATACCTATTATATGGGCTGGTAGGGGTTGGACAATCCTGGCTGCAAACGGACGTGCGGCTAAGCATCAAATAACAAAGGGCACCTGATAAGAGGTGCCCTTTGTCTTACAGCTTGATCTTGTGTCCGGAAGGATTTAGATCACGATAATGTCTGGTTTCATAGCATATTAAGTTTTAACCTTGTTGGCTTAAAAGTAGTGTAATGACACGGATTTCAATTTACAATTTCAAATGTATTGCCCGACTTGAAAGTGCCTTCCTTGATATCGTGTTTTGAATATGTTCTTACAAAAACGCTTCCCAGGCCGGTGAGTTCATGTTTGCAGATTACCCTTAGTTCGACCATGTGGTGTTCATTTTCATTAAGTATTGTTAAAATATCGTCTGTGGTCAGAAACCAAAGTGCATATTCGGATTTTTCACCAACCCGGAACGGCGCCACGTAGTTGTATTGATCTTTTACCAGCGCCAGCGGGACAGTCCGGTGGTTCGTTTTGCCCTCCGGGCCGGTCATGGGGATCTTTTGATGAAAGGTCTGCAAATTGATAAATTACCCTGGTAGCAAGGTTTAGTTATAAGGCTGATCGCGGAAATTCTTATTCGGCTATTTACCCATCGGCAGGTACTAATGAGTTTACGTGTTAGGTAGATATCAGTCGATCGATTGCTTTGTTACGTGTGATTTATACAGAATAGCAGAACATTTCCCGCTCTTTATGACCTTATTTGGTAGTTGCGTTGGTAGGTTGCTTATTGCCAGCCTGATGGCCGTCGTGTCGTGCACGGTATTTACTGGTTCATTGTTCGCTGCGGACATTTACGTGGCGCCGGATGGTAACGATCGAAACCCCGGGTCGCGGGAGAAGCCGCTGGCAACGCTTGAAGCTGCCCGTAATAAAGCACGTGGAGTGCGCGGGACGGTTAACGTATTTCTGAGAAGAGGTACTTACCTGCTTTCCAGACCTTTGGTTTTCGGGCCGGAGGACTCCCGGAGCGAAGGGCAGACGCTTACCTTCAAATCTTATCCCGGCGAGAGGGTAACCATCAGCGGGGCGGCGGCAGTCGCGGTTAAATGGGTGGAATACAAAGGAAATGTCAGGAAGGCCACGATCAATGGCGACTACATTTTCGACCAGCTTTTTATCGGTAAGAAAAAGCTGCACATGGCGCGCTACCCGAATTTCGACCCGGTTGCGACCCATTTTGGCGGGTACTCGGCAGATGTGCTGTCTGCTGCCAAAATCAAGTCCTGGAAGAGGCCGGAGGGCGCATTCATTCATGCGATGCACAAGCACGAATGGGGCGACTACCATTACCGGGTAACCGGCAAAAGCAGCGACACCACCCTGGTGCTCGAAGGAGGTTATCAGAACAACCGCCAGATGGGCATGCACGATAAGTACCGGTTCATCGAGAACCTGCTGGAAGAGCTCGACGCCCCGGGCGAATGGTATTATGACGCCGCGTCGCAAACGCTTTACGCATACGCGCCGGAGGCGCCGGTGGTGCTTACGCCACAGATCAGGCATTTGTTCGAATTCCGGGGATCGGCCGAGAAACCCGTGCGGAATATCCATATCGAGGGGCTTGAACTTACGCATACGCTTCGGACCTTCATGGAAACCAGAGAGCCGTTGCTCCGCAGCGACTGGGCTATTTATCGCGGCGGAGCAGTGTTGCTGGAAGGCACGGAAAACTGCGCCATCAGGAAATGCCATTTCAAGGCGACAGGCGGTAACGGTGTGTTTTTCAGCAATTATAACCGGGGTGGCGAAGTGTCGGGCTGCCATTTCGAGGAAACCGGCGCCAGCGCGGTTTGCTTCGTGGGCGACCCCGCCGCGGTGCGTTCGCCAAGTTTTGAATACAACCAATCGGTCTCCTACGATCGGATGGACAAGACGCCCGGCCCTAAAACCAATAATTACCCGGCCCAATGCAGGGTTTACGATAACCTGATGCACGGTCTGGGGCGCGTAGAGAAGCAGATTGCCGGTGTAGAGATTTCGATGAGTATGGAGATCACCGTGAGCCATAACACGATTTACAATATCCCGCGCGCGGGCATTAACGTGAGCGAGGGCACGTGGGGCGGACATGTGATCGAGTTCAACGATGTATTTGATACTGTGCTGGAAACCGGCGATCACGGGTCATTCAATTCCTGGGGCCGCGACCGGTTCTGGCATCCGGTGCGCGAAAGGATGGATAGCCTCGCGGCCGCACATCCCGAGCTGATCCTGCTTGATGCCCGTAAAACGATCGTCATCCGCAACAACCGTTTTCGCTGTGATCATGGCTGGGATATCGACCTCGATGACGGTAGTTCCAATTATCACATTTACAATAATTTATGCCTGAATGGTGGTTTGAAGCTGCGCGAAGGGTTTCAGCGGGTGGTCGAGAATAATATCATGGTCAACAATTCTTTTCATCCCCACGTATGGTTTGCGCACAGCGGCGATGTGTTCCGGAAAAACATCGTGACCAAGCCTTACGCGCCTATCCGGGTGAATGAATGGGGCAAGGAAGTGGATTATAACCTCTTTCCTGACCAGCAGGCGCTGGAAAAGGCCCGTCTGAATGGTACCGATGCGCGTAGCCTGGCAGGAGATCCGATGTTTGAAGATGCGGCCAGGGGCGACTACCGAGTGAAACCGGGCAGCCCGGCATTGAAAATCGGGTTTGTGAATTTTCCGATGGACCAGTTTGGCGTCGTTTCGCCCGAGCTGAAAAGCCAGGCGGCGCGTGTTCCATTGCCGGTGATCAAAAATATTGCCGACAGTAAGCTTGCATCCGAAACGGCATGGCTGGGCGGCAAGTTACGGAATGTCAACGGGCTGGGGGACCGCTCGGCCTACGGGCTGCCTGATGAGAAGGGCGTGGTAGTGGAAGCGGCACCAGAAAACAGCATTCTCGCCCGCGCAGGCATGAAGCCGGGAGATGTGATCCGCGTTCTGAACCACCGCGACATCGCGAATGTAGCGGAGCTGATGGACGTTTTTCAGGAGATCAACTGGATGGGCGAGGGAGAGGTGGCATTTTTCAGGAACCAGGCCATACAGAAGTTGAAGGTATCCTTCAAATAGTCGGCGCCGATTCTGTTATATTTGAAGTTCCGCTTGTGAAAAACGGGGCGGATAGGGACCTCTTCGTTCGGAAATATGTCAGAAAAGCGGGTTATGCGGGTGATGAAACGCATATTTTCAAATTTATTAACACTTGGCCTATGCTGCGCCGCCCTGGCAGGGTATGCCGCGGACAATGCCGCCGGGCGGGTGCTTCGCTACTCGATCCGGGAAGGCTTGTCGTTTGGCGTGGTGAACAGCATTGCGCAGGATAACGACGGCCTGATGTGGTTTGCAACGGGCGACGGCGTGAGCCGGTTCGATGGTACCGCATTCAAAAATTTCAAATACGACCGAAATGACCCGCATAGCTTGCCGGGTAATTATGTCAAATCCATTATTCGGGACAAAAACGGTACGATCTGGGTTTCTTCCCGCGACGGCATCGCCGAGTTTGTGCCCGCCACCCAGCGTTTTAACCGGTACAAACCATTTCAAAACAAAAGCGGCGTCGGAAACGATGTGAGCGACATCAGTCAGGGGCAGGGCGACCGTCTTTGGCTTGCCTTGAATGGCTCCGGGTTTGCTTCATTCAATACTAAAACCCATCAGTTTATACATCATAGCCGGCAAACACTGCCCGGGCTTTTCACGAATTCTATTCTGAATGTATTCGAAGATTCCCAGGGAATGCTCTGGCTCGGCTCGCGCGACAGCGGGATCGAGGTGTG
>DATMSL010000398.1:0-6635 GCA_035565435.1 Dyadobacter sp.
CTCTCGACAAGGGCACTTCCCGCCAGTGCGTACTGGTGGAGAATGGAACAGTGTACATTACAGTCAATTCCGGAAATGAAGGGTGTTATGTGTGGCTGCTCAACCCCGAAACAGGAGCATTAAAAAAGGGCTTGAAGTTCAGTGACGATACTGAGTACATTTTGCGGCTGGAGCGGCTGACGGAATAGCAGTGCCATCAGGCATTACGGACTTCCTCTGGTGTCAAACCGGTTATTTCGGAGATAGTTTGAACGTCGAAGCCCTTCGTTTTCATGTTGCGGGCTACTTGTTGCCTGGCCTCTTCAATGCCGGTTTTTATCCCAACCTCTTTTCCTTCCTTCATACCCATTTCTTTGCCTTCTTTCAAACCCTCTTTAATTCCTTCCCTAATCCCTTCCTCTCTCCCTTCCCGCATTGCTTCCTTCTTCGCATATTCCATGGAATTTTCATTATCCCATTTCACCTTTAAGTATGCATCCCATGCCATTTTTTCCTCTTGATTTAGATTACAAACTTCCGCTATTCTGAAAACCTTATCATAAACCGACTCTTCTAGAACCGCGGGAATCTTATCCAATTTACTTAAATTTTTCAACAAATAGAGCCACTTATCCAGCTCCGTGGAGAGTTCCGATTCTGCCTTCGCGAAACGCGGCATTTCAATGAAAGTCAACCCAAATTTGTCATAAAACACCTCGCCGCTACTCCTGTTGACTAACCGGATTTCATGCAGGTAATGACCGTCAGTTGAATTTTCAAAACAAAAATCCATCAAACCTATCAAATACACCGGTTTTAAGTCATATTTCCAGTTAGTCACTCCTGTCCCCATCTGGTCGCGAACCAGTGAGGACGAATAGTACAAACAGCGATCTTTGAAATACTCCTGCCTAACGCGCTGCACTTCGATGATAAATTGCTCGCCGTCGGTGCCCGTGCAGCACAGGTCGAAAACAGCCTTGCGAAGGATTGGAATCTGACCGTTGTTTTCATTTTGGTTAAAAGTTAAATCGGCCACGTTCCTTTCTCCCACAAAAACCACATTCAGGAAATCGATTAGGATGTCCTTGTTGGCTTCTGTGCCGAAGATCCGTTTGAAACCGAAGTCTGAAAGCGGATCGATGAATCGGCCGCATGGCATTTCATACAATTCCATAGTGTGTCCTGATAGAGGTTCTGGCCATTCAATTTATATGTAAGCATACCTGTCGCCGGAATGCAATGATCAAACTGTAGCCATTTTTTACCAAGCGGCATTCGGTAAATGAGCGATTGTGCTACTCATTTTAAAAGAGAGAAATCCTCCTTTTCAAAACCTGGCGAAATAAGAGTTGGTATTCCATGAACATTCTTAAAAAAATCAATGCCTGGCTACACCTCTGGCTCGGACTGGCTTCCGGAATTGTGGTGATCATAGTAGGTTTCACTGGCTGCGTGCTCGTCTTTGAAAGCGAATTGGAAGAGCTGACGATGAAGCACCTCCACGCTCCAAATCCTCATAACCGGGCTATGCTACCACCATCGGTACTTTGGAAATCGGTGAAACAGGTGTTGCCTGAAAAGGAAATTCATAGCGTATGGTACCACGGCAAAAACCAAACGGCCCATTTCAGTCTTAACTCCGATTCACTGGTATACGTGAACCCCTATACCGCCGAAGTGGTGGCTATGGTGGATCATGAAGATTTTTTCCACTTTATTCTGGACGGTCACACGAGCCTCTGGATCGAAGGAAAGATCGGAACAGGGATCGTCAGTTACGCGACTTTAATATTTTTCTTATTGCTCATCACCGGAATCGTGCTTTGGTGGCCGAAAAAGTGGACGAAGTCGGAAAGGGAAAAGGCTCTGACCATCAAATGGCAGGCGAAGCTCAAACGTGTCAACTACGATCTACACAATGTACTGGGCTTCTACTCGCTCACCATTGCATTGATAATGACGATTACCGGACTGGTCATGGGGTTTCAATGGTTTAACAAAAGCTTTTACTGGTTGACTTCCCGCGGGCAGGAAGCTCCCCGCTACGAACGCGCCTTTTCGGACACTACCCAAAACCTGCCGCTAGCAGGCATGGCCAATGTCGACGCGGCGTGGCGCAAGGGTGTTACGGAAATCGGGGTGCTGAATAAGGAGGCCATCATTGTCTCGTTTCCTGATAAGCCCTCCGAACCGATTGACCTTTGTACCGATATGCACAACGGCTCGTGGCGATACGTATACCTCGACCAGCACACGCTCGAAGAATTACCGGCAAGCCAGCCGCAGATCGCCGAACTGGACGTGGCCCAATGGCTCCGCAGGACAAACTATGCCCTGCATGTGGGGGCGATAGGCGGGCTGCCGACTAAAATCCTGTTTTTCCTGGCCAGTCTGATCTGCACAAGTTTACCTGTCACCGGTTTTTACATATGGTGGGGCAAAAAGGCTAAAACCAAAAAGCGAAGTAAAGCATTATCGCCCGAGTCCAGTCTTTCGGTTCCTACCGGCAAAGCCTGATATTTACGTTCCATTACATTTCATCAACCTCTGATTTTCCGGCGATATGACCGGAGTGTGCTTTCTCTGCTATGAAATTTCTATACAATTCCCGCCTCTTACTGCCAGTTCTAATTGCATTACTGACTGCCCAAGCCGGGTTTTCCCAAACATTGCCCGGCTACCTGATCAAAGGAATACTGATTGATTCAGCCTCTTCCAAAGCCATTGAATTTGCCACAATCAGCATTCTCGATGACCAGCAGCAGGTGGTTGCACTGACTTATTCCGATGAAAATGGTTTTTTCAAATCCACAGATATTAAAACGGGATCCTACTTCCTCAACCTTTCGTTTGTAGGTTACCGACAGAAACGCCTCGCATTTACAATCACATCAACAGCTCCCTATGACTTTGGAGCCGTGAAACTGATTTCAGAAGTAAAACAACTGGATGCTGTAACGGTTACCGGCATAAAACAGCTCGTTGAACAGCAGCCAGGCATGCTCATCTACAATGCGGAAAAGGATATTAGTAATACCGGCGGAACAGCTGCGGATGTGCTTAGAAAAGCGCCGATTCTCAATGTCGACGCCGCGGGGAATGTGACGATGCGTGGAAATTCCAATTTGCGTATTCTCATCAATGGGAAATACTCTGGCCAAATGGCCCGTAATGCAGCCGACGCATTGAATATGATGCCCGCCGGATCGATCAAATCCGTTGAGGTGATCACGAGCCCTTCGGCGCGCTACGATGCGGAAGGTGCGGCAGGGGTCATCAATATCATCACTAAAAAAGGGAATCAAAGCACGAGCGGGACGATCGAGGTAGTGGGTGGAAACCTGAAACAGGCCATTAACCCGCGCATAGCCCTGAACCGCGACAAATGGAATATCAGTTCTACGCTGCATTTGCACCGTTTCCGCAATAAAGAGTTATCGAATATCGACCGCACCACCTTCGAACACGGCGCTGAGACCGGCAAAGTAAGGCAGGAGATCGTGCGCGACAATGCAAAGCCCCATAGTTCGGGTGATTTGCAGATAGAGTACCTCGCCGATAGTGCTAATGTCTTCAACTTTTCCGCCAATGGCTGGCTCGGTAACTGGCCGCAGAACAGCGAGCAGCACAACAGCCGACTTACACCCGACAGCCAGGTTATTGACCAGTTTTTCCAATCCGTCAAAACCAAAGCGCCCAACAAAGGCATCGACCTGAATCTGGGTTACACCAAAAAATTCAGAAAACCAGGAGAAGAACTGTACCTGATCGCACAACATAACCGCTCTATCGATGATTTCAACTACAATGCTATCCAGCGCGACGATGAGCAGTTCCTTGTTTACCGTGAAATCAACGACAACACCACCCGCAACCGCGAATGGACGTTCCAGGGCGACTACATATTGCCGCTCACATCGTCGGGAAAGCATGCGTTGGAAAGCGGCGTGAAAGCGATATTACGCAATGTCGGCAGTGATTACCAGGTGCAGGCCAGCGAAAACAGCACACCCGATCACCTCAGCATTGTCCCGTCTCGTACCGACCGCTTCGATTATCGCCAGGATGTGCTCGCGGCTTACAGCCAGATCAAATTCAAATGGAGCAGCGGCTGGGCCTTACATGCAGGGGCACGCATGGAAGGCACTTTCCTTGAAGGTACCCAGCACGATGCGGGCGTGCATTTTACCAGCGACTTCTGGAATTTCGTACCCAGTGCGACTATATTCAAAAAGCTCAATGCGAACAATAATCTCACATTGAGCTACACTAAACGCATTTCACGGCCATCAATCTGGGACCTTAATCCGAACCGCGACAGCCAGGACCCGAAGAATATCGTAGTAGGTAACCCATCGCTGAAACCGGAGGAAGTGAACCAAATGGAGTTCACTTATGCATTGCAAACCAACTCCGACCTGTTCGTGAACATCTCGGCATTTGGCAGAAGAACCAACAATTCCATCGAAAGTATTGTCGCGATGGACGCGGAAGGTGTAGCCACGACTACCAAGCAAAACCTGGCCTCGAATGTACAATACGGTATCAACTTTTCGACCTCGTTCACACCCCTGCCCGACTGGAAGATCAACAGCAACGCCAACATTCGGCAGGCGCGATTCAAAAGCGGCGCGCTTGGAATCGACAACAAGGGAATGGCCTGGGGAATCAATATCAATACCAGTCTGAAACTACCCAAAAATTACAGCGTACAGGCTTACGGAGACTACGATGCGCGCAGCATCGAGCTGCAAGGATTCGAAGGTGCCTGGCTGTATTACAGCTTTTCGGCCAAGAAAGAGCTTCCTGTACGCAAGCTCTCAATTACGCTCACGACGGTAAGCCCTTTCGGCCCCTACCGACCACAAAAAGAAGTGGTGAGCTCACCCGAATTTTATTCGATCACACGCAACCGGTACCTGATGCGCTCCGTCAAACTCTCGCTCAACTGGGAGTTCGGCGGGCTGTTCAAGCAGGGCTCGGGGCGCAAGATCAGCAACGACGACCTGAAAAACGTCAAACAAGGCGGTTAGCCCCTAAGGATCAAGCGGCTCATCAGCATCTATATGCAATGCATCCAGCACCGGATAGAATTCGACATCCGTTTCGCTGAGCCGCTTGCCCAATTTATACGGCACGTGATTCATTTCGCGCATGCAGCGGTTCACAAATGCATCGCTTGAAATAGAATAGCTTTGCGACCGCATGGTGGAAACAAGGCACGGCTTCTCCACCGGCATGCCGTAGCGATACAATAACCTCACGGCATTGCGCATATTGGTGGTCGTGTGACGCGCGTGCGGATCCATGATGATTGCATTTTCCGGCACTTTCAGAGTTTCCATCAAAAACTTCTTCATTTCAAATGCCTCACTGTATTTCGTTTTGAAAGGGTGCACCCGGCCGCCCGAAACCAGAATGTACGGCGCCAATCCTTCGAAGTATCGTAATGCAGCCACACGGCAGCGAAGCATCCCGCCCTCGCTCAGTGCGCGGTCGTAAGTATCCGGCCCCGCGCCCGGCACGAGGATCAGTGTGTATTTGAATTTATTCCAAATGATTCTCTCTACGCGATCGACAGCCGCTTTATTGACCGTCGAAGCCATTGGCTCATAGTCCGCCGCTTCGTGTCGTTCGTTTACTTCAAGAAATCGGAGCGCATAATGCATGGAAGGGCCAAAAAACAGCTTTGTGCTTTTCTTCTCCTGACGGACGATATCGGTAGCGTCGTACACCAGTACCGGGTAGCTCTTAGCCGTAGTTTTAAACTCGATGGAATCAATGGCGGGGTAATTGGGCTTTTTGCCCTCGGCATACACTTCTATGGTGTGGTTAACGCCCCTGGCATCCTGCTCCCAGGCTTTTCGCAGCATTGCCTTTTCGCCTGGTTCTTTCAACAGGATGTAGGTCCCGGAGGGAATCAGGTGCTGCTTTACCAACTTACCCAATGCATTGTTCTCACTGTAAAGTACTTCCAGTCTCGCTCCGATTGCATCGATTTCTTCGACAGAAAACTTCATTTTGCCAGTATAGCATAGAAAATCGCTTTTACATTCCTTGACGGATGCTTCCAGGTTCATGGACTTTAAACCTGCAATTCCGACGAGCTCGCTGTCCTTTTCCAGCAGGGACTTCACCTCGGGAAGCGACTCGAAGAGCGTCAGCAAATACCAGTTTTTAGATTGGACAAAAGAATTTCCTGTAATCAGTTGATAGTCCTGTTTCGGAGCGTGGCCAGTCTGGGCGAAACCAGTCAGGGTGTGAAATATCAAGAGTAAAAAGGTCAAAGGTTTAGTCATAGCAATAAAAGGAGTATGGAAAGGCCTGCAAACTAAGCGAATCCGTTTGAAGAGATCATTACCTGAAAGTTAAGAAACGAAAACAGGATGCGCACACGCTCCGCAACAACAACCCGACTCCCGGACGTTCCAGCCGGATTTTCGCTCCCTGCCAATACGCCTATTTGAACGCTAATAAATATACGCAATTTGACAATCGAAGCGGGGACACCCACCCTTCCTACAAACCAGTTTGTCAATATTCAGCTACAAAAAGAACACTAACTAATCGTCAAAAGTGAACCAATTAATTGATTTGATTTGGAGTAATTTCAAACAAAAAAGCCCCTGGCAAAATGCCAGGAGCTTTTCAAT
>DATMSL010000399.1:0-14323 GCA_035565435.1 Dyadobacter sp.
TGTGTATCTGGAAGAAAACGGCAAAGTCGAAGAACTAGAATTATTGCACGACCAGCGCCGCACGCGTACCAGCTTCGATAACAATCAGATTACCATGCTTGA
Organism: Dyadobacter sp.; assembly: GCA_035565435.1. GTDB lineage: Bacteria > Bacteroidota > Bacteroidia > Cytophagales > Spirosomataceae > Dyadobacter. The sequence goes on from DATMSL010000399.1 coordinate 103, forward strand.
ACGCGATGTTCAGGCTGAAAATGCGATTTGGGACTGGACGAAGGCATTGCACCCGAGCTTCGAGCATCAAACCGGACAACCGTTTTTCTATGTACCTTTCGAGCAGGTCATGAAAGATGGCTGGCTGTTCAATTTCGTGGATGCGGCCAAGAAAAAGCATTACGAGATTTTCGGGTTCAAGGACCTGAAAAAAATGAAGTTCAATCCCAACCGCGGGACTGTAAAAGTGCATACTTCTTCGGGTATCGACTGGTTCGATATGAAAATCGAAATCAGTTTCGGTGACCAGACGGTATCCCTCGCCGATGCGAAGAAGGCGTTGCTTAAAAAGCAGAACTACATTCAGTTGCAGGACGGCTCCCTGGGCGTGTTACCCGACGAATGGATCGCGAAGCTGGAACCGCTCATGCAATTCGGCCGCGTGAACGACGATCAGATCCATTTATCGAAAATACACTTCTCGCTCATCGACGAGCTCGTTTCCGAGATAGACAATGAGGACGTGTTCCGCGAGCTTTGGGAGAAGAAGCAGAAATTGCTCAATTTTAAACAAATCCCATCCGTACCGCTTCCGCAGAACATCGAGGCCACGCTTCGCCAGTACCAGGAAGAGGGGTATAAATGGCTGCATTTCCTCGACGAATTCCAGTGGGGCGGCTGCCTTGCGGATGATATGGGTTTGGGAAAAACCCTGCAAATGCTGACCTTCCTGCAAAATCAGAAAAACCTGGATGCGGAACATACGAACCTTGTCGTAGTGCCTACCACGCTGATATTCAACTGGCAAGCAGAGGCGGCGAAATTTACGCCGGATCTGAAATTGTACGTTCACCGGGGTATGGCAAGAAGGAAAGATATCGAGTTTTTCCGCGAATATGACATTATCCTTACCACGTACGGCACCATGCGGAGCGACGTTGAACTGCTGCGGGAGTTTGATTTCAATTACATTATCCTGGACGAAGCACAGGCCATTAAAAACCCCGATTCACTGACGTCCAAGGCCTCGCGCCTGCTACGCGCGCGCAACCGCCTGACCATGACGGGTACACCGGTGGAAAACAATACATTTGATCTGTACTCGCAATTCGAATTTCTGAACCCGGGAATGCTCGGCCATGCCGATTTCTTCCGGACGGAATATGCGACGCCGATCGACAAATATCAGGACAAAGAAAAAGCGGCAGAACTGCGCAAGTTGGTCTATCCATTTATGCTGAAACGCACGAAAGAGGAGGTAGCAACCGATTTGCCGGACAAAACGGAGACGATCCTGTTCTGCGAAATGGGTAACAAGCAACGGAAAGTTTACGACACCTTCCGCGAGCGCTACCGCCAGGAAATTGCTGAAAAACTCGCCACAGAAGGCCTTAATAAGAGCAGTTTCCTCATTCTGGAAGCATTGTTGAAACTCCGCCAGATCTGTGACTCGCCGTCCATTTTGTCGGGCGACGAAGATTTTGGAAATGAATCGGCGAAGCTGGAAGAAATCACCCGCGAGATCGAGGAGAATGCTTCTAATCATAAAATATTGATATTCAGTCAATTCCTAGGTATGCTCGATCTGATCCGCAAGCATTTGGAAAAAATGAATATCCCTTACGAATATCTCGACGGCCAGACGGTAGACCGAGCCGGTCGCGTGAACCGTTTCCAGAACGATTCTACTTGCCGCGTGTTTCTGATGAGCCTTAAAGCGGGCGGGGTAGGGCTTAACCTCACCGAGGCGGATTACGTGTATCTTGTAGACCCCTGGTGGAACCCTGCCGTCGAGCGCCAGGCAATCGACCGTACGCACCGCATCGGGCAAACGCGCAAGGTGTTTGCGTATAAAATGATCTGTAAGGATACAATTGAAGAGAAAATTCTGCTATTGCAGCAACGTAAGCAGGATTTGGCGGAAGATCTGGTAGGCGGCGAATCCGGCTTTATCAAGAAACTAAGCCAGGAAGATATTATGGGGCTTTTCAGCTAAACCGTGAGAAAGCTAAATTACTGAATCGGCTTTGGTTCAGTAATTTAGCAGCCTGGTGCTCGCCGAAATGTGCAATAATCTTTGATTAACTAATCGGGCGGTAGTCTCTGATTTCAACGAGTCGGCAGACGCGAACTCGAATGTCTGCGAATCGGTCAGCAGTTGATCCGCATACTCCGGCGCCGAAGTACCGCCATCTTTTGGCGCGAGTGGCGAAGAATTGTACATTTTTTCTACACTGTCGTGTTGGGCCGTTCCATACCGGGCTTCTTTTTGCATTACGCATAGTACCAGTAAAACTGAGGCAATTAGAAGTGTAATTCCATTTTTCATGTTAAGAGATGCCTATTGTTTAGGGTTCTAAATCAGACAACACTTTCACAAAGAGCAAATATTGCGCCAGAAGGTTGGAATCACGGTTTCAAATGGTGACAAAAAAGCCTGTTCCCTAGTGAAAACAGGCTTTTCTTTAATATTTCGATACATTACTGCACTATTGCGGTGAATTCGATCTCAACGAGGTAGTCGGCCGACACCAGCTTACTGATTTCATAAATCCCTGTGGTGGGTTTAATCTCCCCAAAATATGCGCCATGTGCGCGGGCGATGTCCTCGAAAAGGGTAATATCCGTTGTGAAAATCCGCGTACGGACCACATCTGACAGGCTTGCGCCTGCGTCCTGCAACACCTTCTCAATGCGTTCGATAATATTGTTCGTTTGCGCATAGGCGTCATCAGCCTTCACTTTTTCACCGTCCACGATAGCCACCGTCCCGGCCACTTCCACGATATTTCCGATCCGAACCGCCCGGCAATACCCCATTTTGTCTTCCCAAGGGGAACCTGAGAGTATATTTTGTCTTGACATATTAAGTTGTTAAAAATAGAAATTGCTCAAAGTTAAGGATCAATCGGTTGCGAGAAGCCTCCGGAACCGACGTTTCCAGCAAATCCATTTCGTTGTCCGAAACTCATCATCCGAAAAAGCTTTTTTGGGCGTGATGAAAACAGAACTGTCTGCAATGGTTCTGTTGATATAATTTGCAAGCAGAACGGGTTCGTCGGAGGAAAGATCCACAAAAAGGTCGCGCGATACCGGGCCAAGCTTCCACACCGAAAAATCCAGGTTGAAGAACGACAGTCCATAAGTTCGGACTGCATATTCTTCAATGAGATAAATCAATTTCAAAAGCTTGGTTTTCGACAGCCGCTTGATTCGTTCAGCAAGGTAAACGACCGCATTGCATAGCTTGTCAATCTCCGAATTTGAAAAGGGTTGAAGCATATATTTTCCGAAATGGTATTGGCTAAATTGCACGATATAAGCAGATTACCCAAAAACCTCGTTCACGGAAATGGCTTCTCACTTTCCCACATCGCCAGCGCCAGCCGGATCTGCCCGTAATCGTACCGTTCGTTCAGTAGTTCGAACAGCGGCTTCAACGGATCATTTTTTCCGACGTGAATTTCTTCGGCGGCGGCGATGATGGTTTTGTAGGCCGCAGGTTCAATGAGCGATTTCAGATCAACGCCGTGGCCGTCTTCTTTCAGTTTTACTAAATGCGAAATGATCGTTACAGGGTTCAAATTCCGTTTTTCGGCGATTGCTTTGATGGAATAGCCTTCTTTGTAAAGATCGAAGGTTTCTACGAATGTCATTCCCTTCATGACGCGGGTGCCGGGCGCATTGTTCTCCCGGGCGAAATCGAGGATTTCGTTGATGAATGCTTCGCCGTATCGACGGAATTTTTCGGCACCTACGCCGGAGACGGCCTTCATTTGCGCTTCGGAGACAGGCTTTTTCTGCGCCATTTCCGAAAGGGAAGCGTCGCTAAAAACGACGTAAGGCGGCACACCCAGCGTGTCGGCGAGCTGCTTGCGGAGCTGGCGGAGGCGTTCGAAAAGCGCGTCGCGGATGATTTCCTGTTTCGGTTTTTCCTTTTTTAGCAACTCTTCTTCTTTCGCTTTCCGTTCGGCGAGCGGGATGAATTTCACGAGTTCGATTTGCCGCTCGCCTTTCAAAACCTGCCAGCTTACGGGGTTCAGTTTAAATGAATGCGCTTCATCGTAAGCAATATCCATTACCCCGGAATTGAGCATTTGGCCGAGATATTCCGACCATTCGTCGCCGCGCAGCTCGTGCCCGACGCCGAAAGTAGGAAGCCTTTCGTAGCCGTGTTGCAGGATGTTCCGGTTACGGCTGCCGCGCAGAATGTCGATAAGCATACCCATGGCTACCTTTTGTTCGGTGCGGGCAATGCCTGACAAAGCCTTTTGCGCGATAATGGTGGCGTCGAAGCGCGTCCGCGGGTTTCGGCATACGTCGCAATTGCCGCAATCGTGGTCGACTGGCTCATTGAAGTAGCTTAAAAGAATGCGCCGGCGACAAATATCGGCTTCGGCGTATTGCTTCATTCGGTTCAGTTTGGCGTGCAAAAGCTCTTTTTGCTCAGCCGACTGGTCCGAATTGTTGATCATATCCTGGCGCGTGATAATGTCGAGGTAGCTGTAAAAAAGCACGGTATCCGCACTCGCGCCATCACGACCTGCCCGCCCGATTTCCTGGTAAAAGCTCTCGACATTCGAAGGCAAATTGTAATGGATCACCCAGCGTACATTCGATTTATCGATCCCCATCCCGAATGCGATCGTCGCGACGATGATCTGGATATCGTCCCTCAAAAAATTCTCCTGCACCTGCGAGCGCTTGTCGCCCGTCATGCCCGCGTGGTAGTACGCGACGCGAAAGCCTGCCTTTTGCAAACTGGCAGCGACGGTTTCGGTACCCTTCCGGCTAAGGCAATAAATAATGCCGGGCTGGCCTTCGTGCCGGTTGACGAAGCGCTGGATTTGCTCGATACGTTTTCGTCCAGGCAGCACATTAAGGCTCAGATTCGGCCTGTCGAAACTGGAAATGAAGGTTTCGGCGTGCTCGATATTGAGTTGTTTCAGAATATCACGGCGCGTGACGCGGTCGGCGGTGGCGGTGAGGGCTACAATCGGGACGTCGGGGAAGCGGACTTTTAGGAGGTTCAGCTGGCGGTATTCCGGCCGGAAATCATGGCCCCAGGAGGAAATACAGTGAGACTCGTCGATCGCGAACAGGCTTACGTTCCATTCACGCAGTAAATCGAAGGTATTCCCTGCAAAAAGCCTTTCCGGCGCGATGTAGAGCAGTTTCAATTCACCCAGCTTGATTTGCCACATGATTTGGTCCTGTTCGGCCCCTGAAATGGTGGAGTTGAGGAATGCCGCGGTAATGCCATTTCCGCGCAACGCTTCTACCTGGTCTTTCATCAGGGCGATCAGCGGGGAGATTACAACGGTAAGCCCTTCACGAAGGACGGCAGGGATCTGAAAACATACCGATTTACCACCGCCCGTAGGCATCAGCACCATGCAATCACGGTTGGCCATGATGGTGTCGATGATTTCGGATTGCTGAGGGCGAAAGGAGTCGTATCCGAAATATTTCTTTAATGCTTCAAGTTTGTTAATGGACATGATGTACTGATTAATGGTATTTACTTCAAAAGAATTTCCTTTCGCGCTGCAAAAATAGGGCTTCAAAACTGATACATCACCTGCAACTTTGCCTCGCTGCGTTTGTTTCCATCTATTTCGTTGAGTCCCGAGCTGATCTTTTCAATATCCGAATACCGCGTTTGCGACCATCGGAGCCATATTTTAAGCTGTTTTGCAATGGCATAGCGCAGCATTAAATAATGCCGGGTACCGGTGTTGTAATAGGCAGGGATCGAGAATGCGTAAAGCATATCTTTCTCGTACACATATTGCCGGCTGTCGTAGTCATCGGTTTTGAAAAATGCTACCCGACCGCTGATTTCAATTTTTGAGAAATGCCAGGTCACATCCTGCACAATTGTGAAACCGTTCGAGCCTTTGGAATGCCCGTTTTTCAGCCCGCCATATTGCAGTCGCGTCCGGAATGCGCATTGAAGCGGAATTTCGTAATCGATATTGAACATGGCTGTCCGTTTAATAGATCGGATCAACGATGGATTACTCTCTTCTGCCGCAGGATCATTGACCTGCTTATGCTTCTCGTGAAATAGCCAATAGGCATTCAACCGCTTCGAGGGTTTCCAGAGCAAATGCAGGAAATAATCGAATCCGCCGGAGGGTTTATCGACCTGGTATTTAAGCCATGGAAACCGGAAATAATCGAAGTAAGCGCTCCATTGCCACTTCCGCGAGGGCGACCAGCGGATGCCGGAGTAGGCCCCGCGCTCATTAACAGGCCGCGTACCTTCGCTGATGGAATTGCCGTAAAATGTGTGAAAGTTGCGGGCATAATGCCGGGCCATTACCGATATATCGACTTTCCTGCCAATGCTTGCAATAAGGCCGCCGATAGCGCCGGTACCGCCGCTTTTGGAAATGGCGGTTTCGGTGAAGAAATGCATGTTTTGCCAACGGCAATCGCCATGCAGGCCGGCAATCAGGTTCTCCCTGCCCGAAAATTCATACCGATTATAAGGTAAATCGCGCTTCTGGATAAAAGAATCATAGCCGGTATGGAGCATCGTCAGCCCGATCTGCCCTTTTTGAGAGGGTAGCTTGTGCAATAAATGCAAGCCGATATTCTGCTCGCGAAGCACATTGTGTTTCTCAATTTCCGAAGGCGTGCGGTGGTAGCCGGCAACTGGTAGCGAAGTCGTAATGCTGGAATGAATGCTGTCCGTCTCCTGGGTAGCATCACGTTTGGTTTTGGAGGTTAAAATAGTCAGATCGGTGCTTGGGGTAACGCTCCACGTAGCGGCAATACCCCGGAAAAAGTTGGCTTCGGTGGCCGAGGTATAAGGTTTAAGGCCGGTTGTGCTTCTATAGACGGTTCGGATCACCTCCGAACCTTTTCCCAGCGAAAATCCTGCGCCGGTGATCATTCCCTGCCCGGCTTGCATTTGAAAGTCGCCGATAATCAGGCTTTTAAGCCTTCCCCGGTTAAGAATCTGCGCATGAAACGAAGTATAATCAATCCCCCAAATCTGCCTGTGCGCATTCCAGTACCATATTTCTTCGCCAGCATCTTTTTCCAATGTGATTCCCAAACTGTAAGCGCCGCTCCGTGCATTGCGGTATCGGAGGTAGCCATTAAAAGGAGGCCCCTGATAGCGTGTAGTCGCATTAGAGTTTGAATCCAGGGGTGCAAAACCCTTCTGGCGCTCCATCAATCTACCCGAACGAAACATCAGAAAATGCTGACCAGGGTTTTTCAATGCATCTTGAATAGAAACTGCTTTGGTGCTAATTGTTACAAATGGCAGCAGCCTTCGAATCGTGTAAATGTCAAATCCTGAAATCGCCTGTAATTCGTAAAGCGAGAGCAATGCACCAGTTTTTGCACGATAGTCGAAAAAGGAACGGAGCTGCTCTTCACTTAAAATAAATGTGGCGGCAAGATCGTCCGGCGTGGCGGTATTGATGTCGAGCGGACTGGCGTAGAGCTGCAAAAGCGCCTCGTAAAGGTATTCTGAGTCGTCGGGTGGTACGGGGAAAAGTTCGGCGACGAACTGGTTGATGTCGATCTCAGGCCGGGGCGGTTCCTGAGCAATGGATAAAAAGGGAATGCAAATGCCAAGCAATGCGGCTGCCCACAGGGAATAGCCGGTAGGAAACCCTTGAAGATCAAAAGCGTATGTGGTTTTCATCGATCTCAGCATACGCTTTTGATATGTATGAAAAGGTTAGAAGGCTTTCAGACTTAAATCCAGACTTCGCGCCTGATGCGTGAGCGCACCGCTGGAAATCCCATCCACACCGGTTTCGGCCACTGCGCGTAATGTTTTTTCGGTAATATTGCCGGATGCTTCTGTCTCGTATCGCCCGCCGATCCGCTTCACTGCTTCCCGCAGGTTATCCAGCGAAAAGTTGTCGAGCATGATAATATCGACCTGGCCGACACGCAGCACCTCGTCCACCTCGGCAAGGTTCCGCGTTTCGATCTCGATTTTCAGCTTCCGGCCGGTTTCTTTCAGGTATTTATTAGCCCCGGTAATCGCCGCTTCGATGCCTCCGGCGTAATCCACGTGGTTGTCCTTCAACATTATCATGTCGTAAAGGCCCATCCGGTGGTTTACCGCGCCGCCTATTTTCACCGCCATTTTTTCAAACAGCCTGAAATTCGGGGTCGTTTTGCGGGTATCGAGCAGTTTTACGGGCAAATCCTTGATCAAATCTGACATTTGCCTCGCATAAGTGGCAATACCGCTCATGCGCTGCATAATGTTGAGTACCAGCCGCTCGGCTTTCAGGATCAGACGTGCGTTTCCTTCTACCGTAAAAACAATGTCTCCTGTTGATACGACGGAACCGTCAAAAAGTAACACATTAATTTTCGGAAGGGGGTAACCGTAATATTTTGCGGTTTCATCGAAAATAATCTGCGCCACTTCCACACCGGCGAGCACGCCGTTCTGTTTCACCAGCAGCTTCGCGCGCTTGGTAGCATTTTCGGGAACGCTGGCGAGGGATGAATGGTCTCCGTCACCGATATCTTCCAGCAATGCGAGCCTGAGAAGATTCCGGAGTTCGTGGGGGTCAGTTTCCATTTTGGTAGAAATTAAAATCAGTAGGTTTGCTGCCGGTAGGCCATATTATAGCGGATGGCAATCGAAAAAATGTTGGAGTTCGTGGCGACTTTTGCGTCCTGTGAGGTCACTTTCCGCATCAGGTACCGGCCGTCGAGGAACAGGTTGTGAGCCAGTGAGTACGACAAGCGCAAATCAGTGTATAATGTGGTTGCCTTAATGCCCTGGCCGATTTTTTGGTTACGCTCTCCCTCGTCGACTCCATTTCCGCGGCCCCAATTCCTCGTTTCATAGCTCTTCGAAATATCGCCGCCATAATTGATAGAAGGATCGTTGCTGGGATCTTTACCCTGCATGGCCGACATAACAGTACCGTAAATCGACAGCCTTGGCGTGGCTTTGTAGCGTACAATGCCTAAATATTCCCGGAAGTTGGCTCCCAGCGGGTGTGCGAGCGCTTGCCCGTAATGCATGTAGTTGCGCCCGCCGTCCTTGTGTGAGTACGTATAGGGGCGCACGACGTTGTATTCTGCCTGCAAGTCGAGGTTGGGTATGCCAAATGCGTCCACGTATTTGGCACCGAGCTGGAAGCTGTATTTGTTGGTCCAGGAGCCGCTTCCGTTGAAAAGGTATTTGGTCAAAAATTCATCTAGTACAAACTGGCTGTAAATGGAAGCGGTTTTACCCACAAGCCAACGAAAGTCGAAACCGAGCAATGCGTTGTCCTGACTACCGATGTAGGATTCTACATAACGGTAGAAAATAATGGGGTTGAGGTAATTAAGGTCATAACCGCCGCCCACGGAGTCGCGGTTGAAAACTTCGGCTTCAAATACCCCGAAATTGATTTTGTCGGTCAGGTTAACACTCAAATGGTGGATAGCAGCGAATTTCTTTTTTCTTAAAAATTCAGAGAAACCATCCTCGGCGCCGTCGATCATGCTGGTCCAGAGATTGGTATAATGGAACCGGCCGAGCTGGGTATCTAATCTCAAAAACAAATAGGGGCTGCTGTTGTCGGAAAGTATCAACGAACGGTAACCGCTGCCGAATGTATTGTAATCGTGCCCGAACTTTACATTAACAGCTTTCAGCGGCCGGAAAGTAATGTAACCGCGCGCCGAAAGGAAGTCGTTGCCGTGGTTGCGTGTCGCTTTGGCCAAGCCTTCGCCCGGAAAGCTGTATTTCGGTGCAAATGCGTTCACATAGCGCGGAAAACGACCCTGATTATCGGAAACGAAGGTATAAAAGCCCAGCTTTTCATTGATCATCCCCCGTATCTCGACCCCACGACCGGTAAACCAGAGCGTCTGATGCGACGTGGTGTCGTAGCTGTTGTCTTTTCCGATGAAATTGGTGGTAGTAAAATTGAAATGCAGGTCGAAATCTTTGTTGTGAATGCTGTACAGATCGGCAGGATGGTTGAAAAATTTGCGCTTCTGCCCCGGCGGCGGTGATTTAAACCAGCCCAGCCGCGCCAGCTTGTTGTATTTGGCCGAATCGGTGGAAACCATTCCCTTTGTCCATTCCCAGCTGTCCTCGCGCAAGTAGTCGATCGTTTCCCAGTCGCGGTCGGTCAGGTCGACGGTGCCTTCTTTTAATATGGAGTCGGTTAACGCAACTACCGCCTTACGCTCAAACGGCTTGGCGTTGAAGTGAAAACCTTCGGAAAATTTACCCCTTTTGATTTCCAGACGATCGATGAGATGATAATAGTCGTCGTTTAGCGGAACGAAAGCACTTTGCGCGTGTACGTAAGCCGAGGATACCAGTGTTAAAAACAGTAATTTAAAAAGCCGGATAATTCCTTGATACATAGGCAACAAAAATCTACTACGACCGCAATTGGAGCTTTTGCACGTAATTTTTAGAAATGGTGTTCCAAATTACGTCAATGAATTTGTATTATCTTGCATGGAGTAGTCTAAAAAACTGTCACTCCCATGTTTTTACTTTCCCAAAAACCTTCCATAGCAGATCACTACCTGGCCGAATTGCGTGACGTAAATTGTCAGAAAGACCGGATGCGGTTTCGCCGGAATATGGAACGGGTAGGTGAGTTACTGGCCTATGAAATGTCCAAAACGCTCACTTTCAAAACGGAGAAAGTAGAAACACCGCTCGGTACCGCACCTTGCCGGTCGATGTTGCAGCCCATTGTGCTCGCTACCATTCTACGCGCCGGGTTACCGTTTCACCAGGGCTTCCTGAATATTTTCGACAAGGCCGATAATGCATTTATCGGGGCTTACCGCGGGCATCATATCAATGCAGAGGAGGAGTTTACGGTTGAAATGGATTACATTACCAGCCCCGATCTGACGGGTAAAATTCTGGTGATGATCGATCCGATGCTGGCAACCGGCCGTTCCATGGAAAAGGTTTACCATGCATTGCTGCGCTTTGGAATACCTGCACAAACCCATATTGCCTCCGTAATCGCCAGCCCCGAAGGCGTCCAGTACCTGCAAAGCCGGATCCCGCAATGCCGCCTCTGGCTGGGTGCCGTGGATCAGAAGCTGAACGAACAATATTATATAGTGCCAGGCCTCGGCGACGCCGGCGACCTGGCTTTTGGCGAGAAATAGCTTCTCCTATACTCAGTTCAGCAATTCGTCAAACATAATGGACACATAGTACGTGCTGCCCACATTCGGGCTGCCGTATGACTGGAAGTACGATTTCCCGAACAGGTTCGTACCACCCAGCTTGATGATCGATTTGATCGCGGCCACTTTCCAGCTAACCTGCGCATCGAGGTTGCTGATCGCCGGAACCCTGGTGTTCGAGAATACCGGCACATCGGTGGTAGTAGGCACTACAAAGCTCGACTCCCACAAAAAAGCTTGCTGGTAGCGGTACACTACATTGAATCCCCATGTATTTGAGCTGGTAATGCGGCGGCCGAGGTTCACATTATACCGGTATTTGGGGGTATTGAATTGCGAATACTGCACTTCCGGTGATGGAGTAAAGTCTTTCAACTCATTGTTCGCCACATTACCGCCGATGTTGAACCCTTTCGGTAATGCGTAATTCAGCCCGATCGCGAAGCCGCGGGTGGTTATCGTCTCGGTTGTATTCACGGTCCTCGCGTATCCCTGGTAACTACCCACCCCAATGCCTGATTCAATAGGCAGGCCCGGCGCAGCGGCAGCCGTAGGCACAACGATTACCGTTCCGCCAATGAGATTTTTGTATTTACTGATATAATAGTAGGCATCGATAAAGAGCTTTTTCGCGATAATGCCTTTATAGCCAATCTCATAGGAAGCAATGCGCTCCGGTTTCAGTTTCACCGGCTGGTATTTAGGCAGTTTTCCCAATGCATAGGCTTTCGCCAGATCAGGGACCAGCGCTGGAACCTGGGTCGCGAGGATACCTGGCAATTGCGCCGACAACACGCCCGGAAGCGTTTGATTGACGCCCGCCTTAATGGCCGCTTGAATCACCGCCGGGTCGTTCGGAATAGTTCCAGCGGCTACTCCCGCATTTACCTGCGCCGTCACCGCCGTGGTAACCTGTTGTGTAATGGCTGCGGTAGCCTGTTGGGTCACTACCACCGTAGCATATTGCTGTGCGCTCTGGATCACCGATGGGTCGCTCTGGACAACAGCGGTCACCGCAGCCTCCGAAAGGTTTTGCCGGAGAATCCCGCTCGAAAGGTTGTAACGTGAATCAAACTCGGGTAAGCCGCCTACCAGCGTTCCCGATGGCGTTCGGAGGTCGATGTACTGGTTCTGCGTGGTGGGGATACGGAAGCCGGTCTGGTAGGAGAGGCGGATATTGTGCTCGCCAAATGTGGTAACCGCCGACACGCGCGGCGTGAACTGGCCGTCGAAGTTCTCGTTTTTGTCGTAGCGGATTGAACCTGTCAATTTCAAATGATCAGAAAGCAGGTTTTTACCGGCTTGCACGAATGCGCCCCATTCATTAATAGGTATCGTGCCGTTGCGGCCTTCTTTGGTATCCGCAAACAATGTCCCGGCCGAGCGCAGCGTGTAAAGGCGGTAGTTGGCCCCCGCGATCAGTTCGAGGAAGCGGACCTGGTTTTTGAAATTGTAAAAACCTTCTGCGTGGTACATATTGGTTTTATCTGCAAAACCACCTCCGCCGTTCACAATCGGCATGTTCCGGTATTTGTCCAGCAACTGGTTAAACGTGGAGCTGCCCGGTTGCGGCATTCCCTGGTCGGCAAACTGCCGTGCGGCTACGTGTGCATCTGCCTCCGCTGCGCCCGCATCACGTGCCTGCACGAAGGCGCCCACATACTGCCCGAACCAAGTATTGTTTGGCTTGATCTCGCCGAGCATGGAAACCGCCGCGAGGCCTGCGAGGTACGACTTGCCGGAACGTTCCTGCGTGGTGTATGCCCTCACGGTAAAATTGTCTCCCCGAAGTTCCAGTTTGGCCTGGGTAAGGTTAAAATCACGCAGTGAGTAACGGCCGGTACCGGTATAAACCGTCGTTCCATAGCCATAATTGACTTGCGCAATGGCCTCCACCTTTTCGTTCAGGCGATAATGTAATGCGGCATTAGCCTTGAAACTTTTGGTATCGTAATCCACCAGGTCCCGCTCCCGGATTCCGGTGCGGCTGACAAAAATATTGGGCACAAGGCCTACCTTATCTTGAGCAATCTGTCCAGACGCAGCGAGTGCCTTCGCTACCGCGTTGATATTGGTCTGGATTTCATCGCCGTACACGTTCGTCCCGTCGTAATCCAGATCGGTACCTTTTCCGCGGCCAGGATCCGCATTACCGCCCACGTTCAGGTTGGTATAATTGGTGGCTTCCCAATCTTTCGCCTGGATGTAGGATAGGTTTACTTTGAATGCGAACTTGTTATTGAATGCCTTTGCATAACGAATCGTAGCCTCTGCAAACGGGGTAGTGGCTTTTGAGCGATTCTTTTCATGCATGATACCGCCTTTGAGGTTCGCGCTCAGGCCCTGGTAGAGGAATGGACTTTTGCTGTTCATTAATACCAGTCCGTTTACCGCATTGGGACCGTACAGCGCCGATGCTGCCCCGGGAAGTACCTCCACGCTCTCCACGTCGAGCTCGGACATACCGATGATATTATCGAGTGGAAAGTTGAGTCCCGGTGCCTGGTTGTCCATTCCGTCGATCATCTGCACGGTGCGTGGGTTGCCTGTCGCACCGAAGCCGCGCATGTTGATGGACTTGAACAAAACGCCCTGCGTCGTCATGTCGATGCCTTTCAGGTTCGCGAGGGCATCGTAAAAATTGGTCGCCGGCGTGTCTCGAATGCCCCGGATATCGAGTTTTTCAACGGCTACCGGTGATTTCATCACACTTTCCTCCACACGGGAGGCGGAAACAACGATTTCTTTACCGAGTACGGGTTGTTCCACCATTTTGATATCCAGGTTCGACATGCTGGCCGTGACGGCAATTTCCTGGGTCTGAAAGCCGACGGAACTGACAATGATGGAAAATGGCGGATTCGAGGTGGTGGTCAGAGAAAACTCACCTTTTGTGTCGGTGATGGTGCCGGCTACTTTACCCTGTATACGAATGCTGACGCCGGCCAGTGGTTCCCGGGTAACCGATTCGGTGACCTTGCCGGTCAAACTAATCTGCGCGAAAGAATGTTGGCAAAACAACAATAGGAAAAGCAAGAAAGGCAGATTTCTGGGGGATGCAGAAGTTCGGATCATGGTAGCTTAG
>DATMSL010000400.1:0-5340 GCA_035565435.1 Dyadobacter sp.
CTTTGCAAAGGATTTTTCGCTACCGTCGACCGTTTTGAACGTGCTGGAATTGAATACTTACAGTCCGCTCGAACGCGGTGCCTTTTCGATGGAATTTCAGACCACCGGCGAAAACCGCGCCGTCGCACAAGGTATTTACAGGATCGAATATCCTGATGGCAAATATATGGATGCCTTCCTGGTGCCGGTCGCACACGATCCCGGCGGAATGCGGTATGAAGCAGTTTTCTCGTAAGCCGGGCCAGACCCGGATTCTTTCATTTTTACCAATCTATCCTATGACTCGAACATATTACATCAAACTGAAACCATGAGAAATGTCTACCTATACCTGGCGGGAGTGGCTCTGCTGGCGTCAGGTGCTGAGATCGTCAGCAAAATTTCCGATGACTCCCTTCTTCCACGTGAGGAATGGGTAGCCAAAAAGCAGAAGCAAAACGCTTCCAGAACAAAGGAACGCATCCCCTATACGCGTGCGCGCAAGCGCGCAGGCACAGCGGCATTTTTAGCGCCGAGCATCACTGCTACCAACACTTATGCGATCACCAACAATACGGGGCCGTCCGGCGCCAGCGCGGGTGACGAGCTGGAATACACCATCGTGATTACCAACGGTGGCCCCGATCCTGCCAATGGAACGGTTTTCACTGAAACGATCGATGCAAACACCACGCTCGTAGCCGGCTCGGTGAAAGCCAGCCCGATCGCACAAAATGACAGCTACAATACGATCGGCAACGTCAATATCGATATCCCTGCGGGCAGTGGTCTGTTTGCAAACGACATCAGTCCGGCTGGCACTGCGCTCAGCCTCAACAGCACTACGAATGTTACTACTGCCAACGGCGGTACTGCGGTCATTACGGCCGCGACAGGCGCATTTACCTATCAGCCCGCGGCAGGTTACACCGGGAACGATACTTTCACTTACGAAATCCAGAATGGTTCTGGCATGACTTCCACCGCCACCGTTACGATCTCGGTAGGAAATGGCGCCAATCAGGCTATCTGGTTCATCAATGGCGCGGCTGGGCCAGGCGGAAACGGTACCCTCGCCAGTCCGTTCCAAACTTTGGCACAGTTTCAGGCCATTAACGATGGCGCGGCCAACCACGCCAAAGACGGGCACGCAATCTTCGTTTACAGCAACGGCTCGACCTACTCTGGCAACGTTACCTTGCGTAATACACAAAGCATTTTCGGACAGGGGTCTACACCTACATTGCTTTCACTGACCGGATTTACGACACCCAGCGGTTCCAACCAGCTTCCGGCAACCGGAGGTACCAGACCCACCCTTGGAAGTGCCTCCGGAGATGTACTAACTGCCAATGGAACGGCCACCATCCGGGGTCTGAACATCGGAGCAAGTGCCGGCGCCAAAATTGCCGGATCCGGTGCGGGAACGCTGACGGCCAGCGAGATCAATCTGACAGGGAACGGTTCGGCCCTTAATCTTTCCAGTAAAACACTTGCCCTGGACTTCGGCCAGGTTTCTTCCACGGTGTCGGCCAGCCCAAGCCCGATTGCGATTTCGGGTAGCACGGGTGCCCTGACCATTACAAGTGGAACGCTCACCGCCTCGACAGTACCCGCTCTCAACATCGCCGGCACCGGTGGCGGCATTACCTTGAATGTAACGCTGAACGCCGTCAACGCCAATGGCGGAAGCAAAGGGATGATCCTCTCTACCACAACAGGCTCATTACAGGTCACCGGCAGCGGCACAACCGGAGGATCCGGTGGTACAATCCAGAATATTTCTGCCCGTGGTATCGAGTTGCTGAATGCAACCAATATCACGCTGAAAAATATGAACCTGACCAATGCGAATACCACCGACGGAACAACTCCAACGAATCAGGACAATTCCGCCGCTAACGCAGCGGTGCACGCGCTGAACGTCAACGGACTAACCATGGATCGCGTCGTGATCAGCGGTACTGTCGCGCAGGAAGGTATCAACCTGCGGGGTTCCAGCAACTTCAATTTCACCAACGGGTCGGTCGGTTCTTCGGGACAGACCAGCGAGGAAGGTTGTATCTATGCGATCAACACCGGTGGCACCAACACTATTGTGAACTCAACCTTTACCGATCCAGGCGGACGCGCTGCCTATTTCAGTAATACCAATACCAATATGACCTTGCTGACAGTCGATAACTCGACCTTCCAGGATTCGAATAATTCCGGACTTCAGTTCTTTGGTTACGGGAATTCCAATATGAAACTGAAAGTTGAGAATAGCAGCAAGTTCCTGCGAAATCCAACTGTGGGTCTTTATGTCGGCGCTAATGAAAATGCCGTTATGCAGGCAGACATCAAAAACTCTCAGGTTGATGTAGGCAATGGTGTCTGAAGGATGTTCGACCTGGCGGCGGCAGGAACGGCTACACTCAAATTCAATGTGACCAACAATACCGGTAATTTTAATGGTGGTATCGGTATCAACCTGTTTGCATTCGCAGCGGGCTACCTCGAAGGAAATGTCATTGGCAATACCGTATTGAACAAGGTTGGTTCGTCGGGTGTTTCGGCTATCGTACACTCGGCCGAAGGAACTTCTGCGAGGGGTACTTTCCTCATCCAGAACAACACTGTCACGTCAGTTGACGCTCCGGGTATCGCGGTTACCACCACTTCAAGTACTGCTGCTCAGAGCAATATGAACGTCGCCAGCAACAACATTACCGTAACGGACTCGGGAGCAGGCGATATTTACTTTGGTATGGATATGGCTACAACCAGTGGTACCGGTAATAATTCCAAGCTTTGTACGAACATGACTAACAACACTGTCACAAAGCCGGCATCGATTATCGCATATCGCACCAGATCCGGTACCGCAACGACCACGCTGATGGTACAGGGTAACGGAACCAATATAGCGGATGTATGGGCTAACGGAGGAAACACTCCTGTCGGAAGTACCACACAGAGCGGATCATCCAACCCTTATTTATTCGGCCAGACATGCGCGACACCGAACGTCAGCGCGTTGCGTGAGGGTGTTATCGAAGAGCCGACAGCCGAAACCATCGCGGCCATGACAAGCCCTGCCCAACCTGAAACGTCAAAAGAAGCACAGGTTATTCCATCTTCAGAACCGGTAAAAGAGGTCATTTCCGAACCTATATCGGCTCCGGGCACCGCGAGAACGGAAGCTGCACAGTCTGGTGAGACAGTGACCGTCAATGGAACCGGCAGCGGTTTCGTAATCCCGGCCAGCAAAAGCACCACCATCAAGTTCCGGGTGACGATCAACAACGACATCCCCGTTTCTGATTGCGAGGTTTCGACACAAGGTACTGTAAGCGGCAGCAATTTTGCCAACGTGCTTACGGACGATCCGAACGCAGCAGGTCCCAGCAATCCGACCGTTACCCCGGTGGTGTCGGTACCAGTTATCACCTTCTGCCCAGGCGACCAGACTTTCTCGCCTGACGCAGGAACTTGTACCTCATCGCAAACTTTCGCGGCAACCGCAGACGGATGCCCTGCCCCAACCATTACTTACACGGTAGGCGGCAACCCGATCGCATTCCCATACGCATTCCCTGCCGGTGAGACAACCGTACTTGTAACGGCTTCGAATGGCATTGGAACGGCTCCTACCTGCTCGTTCAAAGTGACGGTAACCCCTACCCCGGCACCGCCGATCACCGACCAGCCTGATGCGGCGACGATCTGTGCAGGCTCCGGCACATCGTTCACCGTGGCTACTTCGCAGACCGGTGTAACTTACCAATGGCAGAAAAAACCATTCGGCGGCTCATTCGAGAACATTACAACCGGCACAAACCCGACTGCAGACGATCCGACTCTTACATTGAGCAATGTACCTGTGGGGGATAATCTTTCCGAATACCGCTGTATCATTACAAACCCTTGTAACAGCAGCACTTCCGATCCGGCCGTATTGACTGTAAACCAGATTACCAGCTCAAACATCACCGGAACTACGACGGTCAACCAGGGCGCTTCGGCACCTGCGGTAACATTCGGTGCTACCGGCGGTACATTGCCTTACACGTTTACCTACAAGGTTAACAACGGTACCAACCAAACAGTGAGCACAACGGGCGTCAATACAACCGCATCTGTAAACCAGTCGACCGCCACGGTAGGCGTGTTCACCTACGAGCTTGTGACCGTGACCGACGCGCAGAACTGTACATTGACGCCGCCTTCGGCACAAACCGCTACTGTAACCGTATCCAACAATCTGACAGCGACGATTTCAGGCAGTACCACCGCCTGCCAGAATGAAACGGCGCCTAAGATTACATTTACGGCCGTGAATGGTATCGCTCCGTTTACATTTACCTACAAAATCAATGGTGGTGGCGATCTGCAAGTGTCGACTACCGGCGTGAATACAACGGCGACTGTCGACGTGCCGACAGGCTCGAC
The DNA here is from genome assembly GCA_035565435.1 of Dyadobacter sp. Classification (GTDB taxonomy): domain Bacteria; phylum Bacteroidota; class Bacteroidia; order Cytophagales; family Spirosomataceae; genus Dyadobacter. Next base: position 4,414 of record DATMSL010000400.1, read on the forward strand.
CGGAACATTTGTATACACATTGACCAACGTAGCCGGCGCAGGCGGCGCGACGACGCCGATCTCGGGACAAACGGCAACCGTGAATGTCAACGAGAAACCAACGATTGCACTTACCGGCGCAGAATACCAATGCCAGTTCGCTGCAAATCCTCAAACTTATACCGTTTTCTTTACTGCTACCCCGGGGGCTGTGATCACTACCGACAAAGGAACTGTTAGTGGCAATACGGTTATTAATGTTCCAAGCAAGGAAACGGCGACCATTGTGGCTACCCTGAACGGTTGTTCGGACACGCTCTCAGCTTACAAAGACTGTTCGCTTCCCGTAACATTGATCGATTTCAGCGGTGCGAGAGTTGAAAACACCATTGCATTGAAATGGAACACCGCCGAAGAAACGGACAGTGATCGCTTCGATGTTCAACGCAGTGCCGACGGCAAAGATTGGGCTACTATTGGTTCACAAAAGTCGCAAGGGGAGAGCTATTCAGTAGTGAACTATACGTTTGTTGACAAAAAACCAGCATCGGGCAATAACTTCTACCGCCTGAAAATGATCGATACCGATAAGACATTCGCTTATAGCAAGATCATCAAGATCGGCTACGATGTACCGGCGCTGAACTCGGAATTCTATCCCAACCCGGTTTCCGATATTCTTAACCTGAAAAGCACGGATTGGAACCAGGTGAAGGCGGTGGAAATGCATAGTCTGACCGGACTTTCGGTTTACAAATCGGGCAAGACTGTTTCGAAGACCATCGACGTGAAGAGCCTGCCGGTAGGCATGTACATTCTGACGATCACGCACAAAAACGGTGAAATTATCAACCGGAAAGTGCTTATCAACCGATAAATACGACACCAATGCGTTATTAATGTGTTGTTTAGATTAACAGTATCAGGCGGGGAGTTTCTCTCCGCCTG
>DATMSL010000401.1:0-6810 GCA_035565435.1 Dyadobacter sp.
TTCCGGTTACGATTGAAAAGTTAGATCCCAAAACCATGAAGGCAACCGGTATAGTGAACCTGGCTGATCCCGGATTCGGGCCTTTTGGTACGTTGAAAGACAAACTGACGGCAAGGTTTGAAAACGTGGCCTTCAAACCAAATCCGGACAAGCCGCAGGAAGGTATCCCGGCGAGCGAAACGGTTGAACTGGAAGATGGTGTTTTAGATCAGCTCGTGTACCACACCACGCCAAATATTGTGGTAAAGGATGTTAAATACAATGTGAAGGTAACGTCCCTGGATGCGGTTGCCAATGCCGGCAAATTGAAAATCACCAGAACACCCGGGACACCAAAAGGGAAAATCCTTGCGCAGGTGCAGGTGATTGATAATTCGTTCAACTTCTCGGAAAATCTCTTCAATCCGGGTAAAAATCAGTTATTCCTGTCTGATACGACACTGAGAGCAGGCAAACCGGCTGTGGTCGCCTTCAACTCCGAAAAAAGCAACATCAAGTGGACCAATTTTACCATTTCCCAAAAGGACGGTTCGCCCATGAAGCTTAAATTCCTGGCTTTCAATGCCACCAGCGCATTAAACGGGTCGCGGTTAGTTCAGGATGAGATACACCTTGCTCCTGAGATTGAATGCCGCATTAAAGAAGCCATTCCTTCTGAGTTTAAAGTAAAAATCGGAGATCTGGTTATCAAAAATAATACCATCGATAAAAAATCCGGCGAGACGCCGCTCACATTTCCTTTGGCAGGAAATTGGAGTGTAGAAATCCGGAATTGGGAGCTCGACTTCAAAAAAGGCGGATTTTATTCGACCGCAGGCGTTGTCAAAACAGGGAAAGTAGATATCCCCATTAAGGAATTCAACCTGAGAAGTGACTTTTTAAAATTGAATGTCGAGCCGAAAGAGCTGGAACTGGCAGGTGTGGCCAAATTAAAGCTGGGCGGAAAGGCATACTTCGGTTATGATGCTCAAACAGGCTCGGACAAGAAGGGGCATTGGTCGATGGTCATCGTCCCGGAAGGCGATTCCCCGGCAGCAAAGTTACCCGCACGCTCGCTGCCAGGGTTAACTGATGCGCTGGAATTTCAAGCAGTTTCCCTGCTGGACAATGGCCAGGATGTAGTCACCTTCGGCTCTGGCAACAAATCGTTCCGGTATTTCAATATCATAGACGTACGCCCCACCACCATCGAAACCGGGCCCGACTGGTTTGCATTCGATTCTGGATTGTCTACGGGCATACCCAATGCGCCTAAGGATGTTTCGATGCGGTTTATCTATTCAAAACCCAAGGGGACTAATGCGATTAAGCTCAAAACGATGATTCCCGGCCAGTATAAATTTGAGACCAGCGGATATCTCAATTTTGAGGCACTCAATGTGAAGGACGCCGACGGCGGGTCGAGTAATGGGATCTATTTTGCGGATGGCATCATTGCGATGAAAGGGTTCGTTGAAGAGCCCGAAAAATTACATATCGATAATGTACTGCTAATCCATACCGCCAATTCCACCCACATTACCCACAATCGGAACCTGGACCTGAATCTAGAAAAGGATCTGCTGAAACTTAAAGACAATCCGGTATATGCTGCTAATGACGACGCCGGTAACAAAACGGACTATACAAAGAATCAATTGAGCATGACGTTGGAAGGCAAATCCGGGCTATCGGAGCTGTATTGTCATCAACGGGTGGAGGGCAAGCAATGGAAGCTCATGACATTTTCCGGTTTGCCGAACGGTTTTGAAATGTGGAAAAAGGAAGAGAAAAACCGCCTTTCATTTACGGCCCATGGCGAAATTATTGCCGATAATCAGAAGATAGGGTTGGATGGAATTCCAGCGCCGGGTGGTTTGGGAACGCTAAGCCTTGTATATGATTTAAAAAATAGCCGCCTTACCGGTTCACTGCAAATGCCTCCCTTAGACATCCCACCCTCGATGACTTTCTCGGGCGGGGTCGGCCAGGTAAGAGTTGACAAAAATGGATTATACATTGTGGCTTCCGGAACCCTGGAAAATGTGCCATTGCCCGTACCGACAACATTGAAAGCGGGTTTGATGCTGGGATATTATAACAGCCCGGATCTCAGCGATGCTACCAGCGTTTTGTTTGCCAATAGTCATCGAAAAAGCCTCCCCTGCTCGTTCAACTCGACTTTTAAGGGCATATATGCAACGGGCGAAATGAATCTTCCGGCAGGAATCGGCAATTTCAATCACGTTTATGGGGTGCCCGGCGCCGAGGCACAGGTCGGGGTTGACATTTACGCCGATGGCTACGTCTACGGCAACTATAACAGTGGTGCCCTGTCATTTGGCGCGGGGATGGGTGTTGGGGCAAGGGCGTACGCGTATGGAACGCTCCTATCCGTCCGGGCTGGCGGCGAGGTCTACGTAAATGGCGGACTCGATACGCAGCTCACCGCGTACACCAGCCCTCCCGGTGCCAGTATGTCTTTGTCATCAAATATCGGGGCAGGCTTTAAAGCTACTCTGACAGAGGCGTTTTCAGGACTTGCGCTACCGCCATTACAAGCAGATATGCAGTTGATAGTAACGGGGAGTGCCACAGTTGGGAAAGGAAGTGCGCCTAATATCAATTTCGATATAACACCCAAATGGACGGCCGGGGGCAATACTTGTACTTCAAATACACCATAATCTACCAGACAATGAAACGATTAGCTAAATACGCCTCGTTGCTGTTCGCACTATTGGCAATTGAAACAAAAGCCCAGCAAGCACAGGCAACGGCTGGTCCCTATGGTGTCTTTATTCAATTTGAAAGGCTGCTGCATGGACCACAATATGTCATCGAAAGGCTCCTGGTGGGAAGCAATGCTGCGACACCTGACTGGAAACCCGTTTGCACAACCAGCAAGCCGCCTCAGACTGCCGCTGATCTGGCAGCCCGCCTCACGATTTTAACCAGTAAAAACCCTCTGTACGATATTCCGAATGATTCGTTAACGGCATCGCTATTTGCACGCTACCGTACATTGTCCTCTGTGGATTCATTGGGAACTTACGCATTCAATCCACAATACCTGGAAGCGCTCGGGCTGGGCTACCTGGATACGGATGTACAGCAAGGAAAGCACTATGACTACCGTATCCGCCAACTGAAAACGAACGGAGCAGCGGTTTATCACAACCCTGCTACCGTGAGCGTGCCCGGTTCGAAGATGGCCGCCACCGTCCAATCGTTGAGTTATACAAGTACCGGCACTGTGGTCAAAATCAAATACTACCTCAAAAAAGTGAGGCCGGATATCGCCGGCGTGCGGGTGATGCGCGCGACTTATGGCCAGACAGCTTTCGCCGATTGCCCGGCGGAATGGGCTTTCAGGAAAGGACAAAAGGATTCCTTGTTTTTGGAAATATCAGACTATAACGCCAGGCGAAAAATGCTTTACAGCTATGTGGTGTATTTAAAAGACTTTCTGGGCAATGAAAGCGCCCCTTCCGACACGATAACGATCACCAATTTACGCCCGCAGGAAGAGATTCCGACCATATTGGACATCCATACGAAATCGGAGGAAAATTATGACGCCATAGGCATTTCGTGGAAATTGGCTTCCACCCGAAACCTCCGGGCCGTCGAAATATGGAGGAGTGATCATTTTGATTCGGGCTATCAATTAATTGGAACAGCTTCTGCGTCGGACACCATTTACTACGACCAGGCAGTGGAGCCTGTGCGTGGATATTACTATCAAATCAAATTGAACGGCGTTTACGACAGAACCGGGGAGTCGGTCCGTGTTGCAGGCATGTTAAAGGCCAGCCGTCCGGCTTTGATAAAACCGTCCAATTTGAGTGTTACTGAAATCAACGACACCCTTTACTTTCGTTGGCAACCGGCCGACTATGATACGCACGGCTATTATTTGTACTATGCAGCTAACGAATCAGATTCGCTTACGCAATTTTCCGAGGTAATACCGGCATCAAATGCTGAATTGAACTACAAGGTTGCACTCAGCAAACTGGCCATTGGTACAGGATATAAATGGGCCGTTGCCGCCATTAACACCAGTTACAATATGGGTCCGATGAGCGATCCCGTTTATTCTCAGCCCCGCTACCCGGATCGTGTGGCAACGCCCATCAACCCTGAAATGCTACATCACGAAGGCCACGCATTGCTGGTGTGGGAAGACATGAAAAGTATTGACCCATACATTGTTGCGTATATAATTGAACGTAAGGCAGGCAATGAAAAAGATTTCAAGGAAGTTTACAGGCAGGCGGTCGATGACAAGTCCAGGAATGGATACGAGGATGTTAGTGTGAAAAACGGTGAAATGTACAGCTACCGTGTCAGAGCGGTTAACATCAATGGTAAAACAAGCGGATACAGTACTGAGGCGTCCTATTTTAAGGAGCTCCCTGCCGTGTTACCGGTGCGTGGGTTGAACGTAATGGCGACAAACAAAGGAGTGCGGATAGCCTGGGATGCGCCCCTGGAAGTGCCCGAAAAGATAGTCGTATACCGCTATACCGAAAAAACAGTTACCGCCAAGGTCATCGGCAGTGTAACAGGCAAGCAAGCTGAGTTTTATGATAAATATGCCACGCCCGGCATCGGCTATTATTACAGCCTTGTAACCGTGGATACCGACAACCGCGAAAGCGAAGCCACTGATCCGGTTGGTGTACAATGGCTATCACAAATCCGACCGTAAAATTCCTGTGAAATGAAGAAGCTAATAAATGGTTCCCAGCGGGTAATGCCAGTGGTGGCGCTTGCCGTGCTATTATTTGTCGCAAAAGGCTTTGCGCAAACTCCGGTGACGATAAGATCCTTTGTGGTTGAGTCAAAGTCATATGGTGATATAACACTTTCGATGAATGATCTCAACGCCAATACGAACATCACCGTATTGATCGAAAAATCGGAGAACGGAGGAGCGTACAACGTCATTGGATCTTTTACTTCGCAACCTTCTCAACCGAACCCGACTTATATCGCCACCGGCCTGAATGCTTCCACGCCTTATTGTTTCAGGGCCCGGGCCAGAAATTCTGCCGGTGTGTACAGCGGGTACTCGCAGGAAGCCTGCGCCACCACCAACGCTTTTCCGGTCCCTTCCGGGCTTGCAGCAACTGAAACCGGGTCGAATAGTGTCCGGTTAAATTGGGCCAGCTATGGGGGGAAAGACAGTGGCATAAAGGTTGCCATTGAGCGATCGACGGGATCCGGAGGGCCGTTTACACAAATTGGCACTGCTGACGGAGAATATGGTACATATACCGACAATACCGGCCTCTCACCGGCGACCCAATATTGTTATCGGATCCGAGGCATCTGGGGCGCGGCGGGCAATTCCGGTTATTCCAGTACGGCTTGCGCAACCACCCGACAGGCTGCGCCTGCCGCACCGTCGGGCCTGATCGCCCAATCACTCGACCCTACTTTTCAGATCAGGTTGAATTGGATCGACGGTTCGGGCAATGAAACAGGTTTTGCCATCGAACGCGGAACGGATGGGATCAATTTTAGTCAAATAGCAACGGTAGCTGCCAATGTATCGCAATACAACAATACCGGTCTGTCCGCATCGACACGTTTTTTTTATCGTGTAAGAGCATTCAACGAAGTGGGATCATCAGGCTATACCAACGTGGCCGATGCCACAACGAATGCCAATCCGCCCGCAGCACCTGGTAATCTGTCGGCAACCACAGTGAGCGAAAGTCAGCTTGACCTGAATTGGACGGATAATTCCGGAAACGAAAGCGGTTTTGAAATTGAACGCTCCCAAGATGGGGCCAATTTTTTAAAAATAGCCGATGTAGGGGCTAATGCAACCTCTTATTCAAATAACGGGCTGAGCCCTAACACCCAATATTGGTATCGTGTACGAGCCAAAAACAATGGAGGGAACTCAGGGTATTCTAATGTCGCCACCGCAACGACCCGGGATGTTGTCCCCAATACTCCTCAAAGCCTCTCCGCCACGCCGGTATCCAACAAACAAATTAACCTGAACTGGACAGACAATTCGGGAAATGAGACAGGCTTTGAAGTGGAACGATCGACGGATGGTACTAATTTCTCTAAAATTGCCGATTTATCGGCCAATAGCACAAGCTATCAAAATACCGGTTTGTCGACACTAACGCGATACCGGTACAGGGTTCGTGCCAAAAATGGAATTGGGAACTCGAGTTATTCCAACATTGCCGAGGCCGTTACTTTTGACACTGCTCCCATTGCTCCTTCCAATCTTACAGCAATATCCGCTTCGAGCAGCCAGATCAACCTGGCCTGGAAAGATAACTCCGGAAATGAATCCGGATTTGATATCGAAAGATCTATTGACGGCACTAACTTTAAGAAAATAGGCGATGCAGGTTCCAACGCCATAATGTTTCAGGACATGGGCCTTACGCCAAATACGAAGTATTGGTACAGGGTGCGCTCGAGGAATTCACAAGGAGCTTCTGAGCCGACTAACGTGGACACATCAACAACACACGATGTAGCCCCTGTTGCCCCTCAGGACCTGAGTGCCAGTCCGATCACCAACAAGCAGATTGATCTGAGTTGGACGGATATTACCGGGACATTTGGTCTTGAAACCGGTTATGAAGTGGAACGCTCTTCCGACGGGACTAATTTTACAAAAATTGCTGACTTGGCTGCCAACCAGACTGCCTATCAAAGTACTGGATTGAACACCCTTACGAAATATTGGTACCGGATTCGGGCCAAGAACGCAATAGGCTATTCTCCATATTCTAATGTTGCCCAGACCACTACCTTTGACGTACCACCTATTTCACCCACAGGTTT
>DATMSL010000402.1:0-3314 GCA_035565435.1 Dyadobacter sp.
AATCCGGTTCCTGTAATGTGATAAAAGAGGTTGCGACAGCGAAAATAACACTTTCATTTCTTCCGGCAAAACCTTATCGGATTGATAGGCCTACTCATTTTTTGATAGAGTAGGGCAGCTCGGTCAAATGGCAATATACGCCTCATTTGTTGCACCCACAGAGGTAATTGGCCCTCCAAGGCCATTTTTGGCATGGCTTTTGAAGGCATTTGGGCATATTATGGAAAGTTTATCTCAGTCAGTTAATACGGGAAGGCTCGTCATAGTCGCATACAGGCTGCCGTTCAAGGTGGTCCGCGAGGGCGATGTTTCCCGACTATTTCAAAATTCCGGCGGCCTGGTTTCAGCGGTACTTTCGCTGGTGAAAGATCAGCAAAACGAGGCTTTCGACGCCCACCAGAAGATCCAATGGATCGGTTTTTCAGAGAACACCCCGGAGGAGCTGGAAGGCCAGTCGATGGAGAATGAAAATTTCCGGGCCCACCCGGTTTTCATCTCCGAAGAGCTCAACGAAAATTACTATGAAGGCTTCTGTAACAACCTGATATGGCCGTTGTGTCATTACTTCCCGTCGCTGGCCCGGTTTCACGATGTGTACTTTGACGCTTACCGCGAGGCGCATGAATTGTTCTTCGAAAAGGTGAAGGAAGTGATTCGCCCAGGCGATGTGGTGTGGGTGCAGGACTACCAGCTGATGCTCCTCCCGCAAATGATCCGCAATGCGTTTCCCGAAAACAAGATCGGTTTCTTTTTTCATATCCCTTTTCCCTCTTTCGAGATATTCAGGATGCTGCCCGTGGCTTGGAGGAAAGCGATCGTGGATGGTATTCTGGGAGCTGATGTAGTAGGCTTCCATACCAATGATTATGTGGAATATTTTCTGAAAGCGGCGAGACTTGTCTCCGAATTGGGGAATAAATTGCATTACATCAACCTGGGGAACCGCATTGTGAAGGTCGATTCATTTCCGATCAGCATTGATTTCGATAAGTTCAACGACGCCTATGATGACCCGGACGTAACAGCCGCGCGCTCAGACGCCCGCCAGTCGCTCAAAGAGAAGATTATTTTCTCCGTCGACAGGCTCGATTATTCCAAAGGCATTATCCACCGCCTGCACGGTTACCAGCGCTTTCTCGAACAAAACTCGAATTGGCACGAAAAGGTATCGTTTGTGATGGTGGTTGTGCCATCGCGTGACACCATTGAGCAGTACCAGCAAATGAAATCCGATATTGACCAGACGGTAGGGAAAATTAATGCCGACTTTGGTACCATTTCCTGGCAGCCGATCATATACCAGTACCGTTCAATGCCGTATCACGAAATGGTGGGCATGTACACAGCCAGCGACGTTGCGCTCATCACGCCCGTACGCGACGGCATGAACCTCGTTTGCAAGGAATATGTAGCGAGCCGGCAGGACGGCCTGGGTGTATTGATTTTAAGTGAAATGGCAGGTGCCGCGGCTGAGCTGGGGGAGGCCCTGATTATCAATCCGCTCGACCGGCAGGACATCGCCGATGCGATTAAAACCGCATTCGAAATGCCCGAAGAAGAGCAAAATAAACGAATGGAGGCCATGCGCGAAAGGATCCGTGATTATGATGTATTCGCGTGGACCAGTGATTTTTTTACCCAAATGACAATGCTAGAACTAGAACACGACCGCTTACGCCAGATTTTCCTGAATAATAAGGGCATCGACGCAATCCGGCATGCCTACCAACTATCCAACAACAAGATTCTCTTTTTCGACTATGATGGTACCCTCGCGCCGATCGTTCCCGACCCGGAGCAGGCCATTATGGGCGAGGATATGAGAAAGTTACTGACCGATATCGCCAAACGTGATACCGTGGTAATTGTCAGCGGCCGCGACCGCTATTTTCTCGACAAATTGTTCAGCGACCTGCCCGTACACATGATTGCGGAGCACGGAGCCTTGATCAAGGCCAAAGATTCAGGTGAGTGGCAGTTGAATGAAGGCTACGAGGAGAACTGGAAGGACGGAATCCGTCCGATGATGCAGATTTATGCCAAACGTTGCCCGGGTGCATTTGTGGAAGAGAAGGAAACGGCATTGGCGTGGCATTACCGCACTGCGGACGACAAGGAATATGCGAGCCGCCGTGCGCAAGAGCTGTTATGGCAACTTAAAAACTATATCCAGCCTGAATTGAATTTGCAGGTGATTGATGGCAATAAGGTAGTGGAGGTCAAGAAAACCGCATTCAACAAAGGAACCGCCACGCGGACGTTCGTCGAGGGGGGCGATTTCGACTTCATTCTGGCTATTGGTGACGACACCACCGATGAAGACATGTTTGAGGCATTGCCGGATACTTCTTTCACCATCAAAATCGGGGATGACCTCTCGGCCGCGCGCAATCATATCCGCAGCCAGGATGAAGTCTTCCATTTCCTGCATTTTATGGTCTCGCCCGTAGGCGAGTAGGAAGTGCTTTTGTATTTTAGCGGTTCTATGGAGGAACCGCTAAAATTGCTTCATTCGGTCGTTCAGGCCATTCATCCGCTCGATCAAGCCGATTGGGAAGCACTCTCGCAGATTTGGAAGCCTTTCAGTGCGCGGAGGAAAGACATTATTACTTCCGCAGGCGAAACCGAACGCTACATATATTTCGTCACGGATGGTGTTCAGCGCATTTATTATCTCGACGACCAAAGCCGCGAAGCAACCATCGCATTCACTTACCGGCCGTCGTTCGGCGGCATTATCGATTCGGCGATGATGGAGGTTCCGTCGCGGTATTATTACGAAACGCTGACGCCTTCGAGTTTTATCCGGGCGCCTTATAGTGAGTTTAAGGAGGTGGCGTATGAACGTCCGGCTATTGAACGGATGTTACGCGCGGGCATGACGCAGACGCTTTCCGGCATTCTGGAACGCCTGGTGGAGGTGCAATGCTTTTCTTCGGAAGATAAATTTCGAAATCTGCTCAGACGCAGCCCGCATATCCTGCAACTGGTGCCCCATAAGTACCTCGCCAATTACCTGGGTATCGATCCCACCAATTTCAGTAAGCTTGTGAACAAGGTCCGGATTTGAAAATGTTGGTTTTTACCAAATATTTCAAAAAACCGGATGTGCAACTTTGCAATATCAAGTATCGAACGCCCATGGAAACTATTGATAAGAAGGACTTACTGCAAAGGCTCGACGATGTAGTCGAGCAACACATTTCGGATGCGGTTGCATTGTTTCAGAACAGGACCGATGAATTTTTGAACAAGCCATCGGCAACAGGCGGTTGGAGCATTGCGCAATGCCTGGACCATTTGAACAGCTACGG
>DATMSL010000403.1:0-3249 GCA_035565435.1 Dyadobacter sp.
CAAGGCGTATATAGTTCCTGAATTGCGCCGGATATCCCGCAACTTTTCCATTGGAAAAATATAAATCCCTTTGCGCCGCCCTTTCCGCCAGCTTCGCAATATCGATTTTCGGAGCAAACCGCGCCCATACGGCCATCCCCCCATCGGGGATTTCGAAGCTGATGTAGTCGGACAACTCGTTCTTTAAAAGTTCACAAAACAAGTCACGGCGTTGTTTGTACACCCGCACAGACTTCCGCAAATGCCGCTGAATGACGCCGGTTTGGAGGAGTTCAGCGATGGCATTTTCGAGCATGGTATCCCCTTGCCTATCGATAATGCGCCGCAGTGAAGCCAGGTGTGCGATCACATCTTCCGGTCCTACCAGATAGCCGACGCGGAATGCCGGCGAAATCGTTTTCGTGAATGATCCGCAGTAAAGTACCATTCCGGCCTGATCGGCTCCGAAAAGCGGCAGTAACGGCTTGCTCAAATAATGGAAATCATAGTCGTAATCATCTTCAAAAATTACAAAACCATGTTTTTCGGCGAGTTTCAGGAGTTTGATCCGGCGATCGGGGCGCAATGCCACGGTGGTAGGATACTGATGATGGGAGGTAACATACACCATTCGCACCGGCTGTTTCAAACATATTTTTTCCAGGGCATCAATATCCATACCATGCTCGTCCACAGGCACATGGCAAATACTGGCACCTGCCTGAATAAAATTCATCGACGCCCCGAACCAGCCGGGGGAATCAGTGACAACACATTCGCCGGGCTTCACCAGGCTCGTCACAGCTAGGTACATGCCCATGATCATCCCTCTCACGATCAATATATTAGACGGCGAAGTTTTCAGACCGCGCGTCTCGTTCAAATGAGCTGACAGCTCCTGCCTCAGCCAGTTTGTACCACTCGTTTCGCCATAACCGAGCCGCGAGTAGGCATTGCCATGCAGCAACTGGCTCCTGTATGCCCGCGACAAATCTTCCAGCGGTGCAAGCCTCGGGTCCGGGAACCCATCATCGAGATGGAGTCGCGAGCCGGCTTTCAGTACGGCACGGTTGAGATGGTTTGGTTTTTCAAACTGAAAACCTGCCTTTTTAAGGGGATCCCTGTCTGTCGCTATTTCCATCGGTAGTGGCAGCGGCCGTAAATCGGGGAGGTTCCGGGCCACGAATGTGCCATTTCCGGTCTGACTTTCCAGCCAGCCTTGCGCCAGCAATTCGTCATAGGCCTGCACCACTGTCCTTCGGTGCACCTTCAAAATAGAAGCCAACTGCCTGGTACTCAGCAAACGATAACCCGATTGCAGCGTACCATTCTTGATCAGTGACATCAGCTGGTTAGCGATTTGAAGGTATACCGGCTGTTTTCCTCCTTTGTCAGGCGTGATCAGCGTTGACAGCACATTCATCATAATTGGACTACCACTATTTAAAATATTGGATTAAAAAGATAGGCCAATTAAGCTATAATTTTGAAGAAAAACAACGCCAATGAGCACACCACCACCCTATCTTGTACCTAGCCGGGCAGCCAAGCGCACGCACTACGAACACGAAACGATCTGCGCTATTCTCGACGAAGCACTGTTTTGCACTATTAGCTATGCAGCGGACAACAAGCCGTTCTCCATTCCGACGGCTTTTGTTCGCTATGAAGACAAAATCTACATTCACGGCTCCGTTGGCAGCCACTTCATCAGGACGATCGAAACGGGAATACCGGTTTGCATTTCCGTCATGCTGACCGACTCGCTCGTCGTCGCGAAATCGGCATTCAGCCATTCGGTCAATTACCGATCGGTGATTATTTTTTCCAAAGCGGAAAAGATCGACGATATTGAAACAAAGCGAGCTGCATTCGAATGGCTTACCAATAAAATAGTGCCCGACAGCTGGAATTATCTCCGTCCGATGACCGACAGCGAGATGAGAAAAACGACCGCACTGGCATTCCCATTCGACGAAGCCTCGGCCAAAATGCGTGACGGCATGCCGAAAGATGAGCCGGAAGACCTGACACTGCCTATTTGGTCGGGCCTCATTCCGCTGCAAACCTTACGAGGCAAACCGGTCCCTGATGAATCGAGCCAAAATATTCCACTTCCTCAACATTTAAGTTAACCGCATGCAACTTTGATACCGGTTCGAGCATCTTTCGGGCAAAATTCACCTGCAATATCACACCCAAATGTTGCAATTCATGTCAGGAAAGGAAATATTCGACCGGTATCAACTGGCGGCTTTAAAGAACGGGCTGGGTTCTCACGAATTCAATTACGGGAACATATTGTACCAGGCACTGCGCATCGAGGGGGAGGAAAAGGTTTTCCAATTGCTTGAATTGGCCGAAAATACTGGCAAACGCATCGCGCTTGCTTATTCTGCGCTGCATACTGAAAGCGGCGGCGAGCCTAATATGGTGATCCTCGTCTAAAAGTTGATCAGTCATAAAAATTCCTCTTCAAAACACCCGATTCCTTTTGATTTGCGGCCATCCGTGCCGAATTTTGGCATTAACGAATGCTTGAATGAATTTGCAAATTATATGGAATTTCTCGTCGTTATCGCCTTTTTCGGCTATATCTACTACCTGCGCAACTACGCCGACCTCCGCACACCGAGTGAAAAGGAAGCCGCGACGCTTTCCGAAGGAATAAAGCTTTATGAAAAAGGGCAAACCGACGATGCTTTTGCATATTTCGATTCGAAGATCAGGCAAAAGCCCAAGTCATGCATTGCGTACTTGTACCGCGGCTTGTGCCAGAAAAAGCTTCGAAATCCTGATGCGGCCATAGCCGATATGCAAGCGGGCCTAAGCTATGACGACCAGGTTTTTCCGCTCCACCTCGAACTCGGGAAATTGTATTTCGAACAAAATCAACCCGACAAGGCACTGGCTGCGCTAAGCAGGGCCGTCGTATTGTCCGAGGAAACCAGCACTGATGCTTATCACTGGCGCGCAAAAGCGTTAACCCGGCTTGGCCGTGAAACAGAGGCGATGCGCGACGCTGCACATGAAATCGAATTGAAAGAGATTTTATTGGTTAATCCCAAAGCGCCCCTCGCCACCAAAGCTCCGTTCTTCGATAGAAGGCTGGCCATCAATATGGTGATGATCGTCATGACGAGTGCATTGCTTGTGTATGTCATCAAAAATGCGGAGAGCATTCACCTGCCGTATCTCGTTGCCGTTTTTGCGGCGATTTCCATTGGCTTTGTCGAACCTTACAAGGGCTGGCTGCTCGCCGTCATGCAG
>DATMSL010000404.1:0-12340 GCA_035565435.1 Dyadobacter sp.
ATGAATATATCTGACCGTGTTGAGAGGGGCTTGCTGAAAACCGGAGGTACCGCAACACGGACGCCGGGCGAGTTATGCTCCAACACAATATAATTTTTTTAATACAGGATTCTTAACACCGTGGACAAACACAACTTGTCGACGTCTGGCTTTTCTATGGCCTTTCTGAAACTGTTCACACTGTTTGTCCTCGATTAAAGAGGGTATTGCTTTCCGGAAAAGCAGTGTTGCAAGCTTATGGCTGTGTTGTTCTGTCCACGCGAAAGTGTGTGCGGCGCACGGAAGTGTGGACGCCACACAGCCATAACTTTTTTCTCCTCCTACTACTACACCTAACAATTTTAACCCCTGATTCCCATGCGTAAAGTTCTACTCTTATTTATATGGGTTTGTCTGTGTTCCCCGGTAGCGTTCGCACAAGTGCGCCAGCTCACCGGAAAGGTAACAGCGGCCGAAGATGGTCTCGGACTTGCAGGCGCGTCAATCATTTACAAAGGCACCAATGTGGGTACAAACGCCGATGCTGACGGCAATTTCAGCTTTTCGGTTCCGGGTGACGGCGTGCTCGTCATCTCATACGTGGGTTTCCTGATCAAAGAAATGCCGATCGGCAACCAAACCAAATTTGACATCAAACTGGACGCCGACACGCGACAGCTGGCCGAAGTGGTGGTAACCGCATTCGGTATCGAGCGTGAGAAAAAGGCGTTGGGATATACAGTACAGGAAGTGAAAGGCAGCGCATTAACCGAATCCCGCTCAACCAATGTAGCCAATGCACTTTCAGGCAAAATCGCCGGCGTTCGCGTCCAATCGAACGGCGGGCCGGGCAGCGGCTCAACGATCCAGATTCGCGGTTCTTCGTCTGTTTCCGGCAATAACCAGCCATTGATTGTGATCGACGGAGTACCGATGGAGCAAACCGCGAACAAAACCTGGGGCGGTGGTATTTCGGAGATCAACCCCGACAATATCAAGGAAATGTCGGTACTCAAAGGGCCCAATGCGGCCGCATTGTACGG
Organism: Dyadobacter sp.; assembly: GCA_035565435.1. Lineage (GTDB taxonomy): Bacteria > Bacteroidota > Bacteroidia > Cytophagales > Spirosomataceae > Dyadobacter. The sequence goes on from DATMSL010000404.1 coordinate 1,023, forward strand.
CTCACGCGCGGCCAACGGCGTTATCCTCATCACTACCAAAAACGGCCAAGGCACGAAAGGGCTCGGTGTGGATATCAATTCCAACATCAGCTTCGAGCGCCCGTGGATCAAACCGAATTTCCAGAACACTTACGGGGGCGGTAATGGCTACCGCACCTGGTATAACGACGGTTGGAGCGGCAACATCACCGATCCGGTAGAAATTGCGCAATACCGTGCTGTTTACGACGCAAGATATCCGCTCGTAGGATCAGAAGGGACAGACGAAAGCTGGGGAGCTCCGATGGACGGGCGCCTGGTGAGACAGTGGTGGACTGGTGACGATGTTGCACCACTGACTCCTCAGCCCAACAACTGGGACGAGTACTGGAACACTGGTCGCACCGTGACGAACAGCATTGCGCTGAACGGCGGGAACGACAAAGGTTATTTCCGCCTCGGCCTGAGCCGCGTAGACCAGACGGGCATTATGTACTACAATGATTTCCACCGAAATAACTTCCGCATTAACTCGGGCTATAACCTGACCAAAAACCTGAGCATTACACTTTCGGGTGAGTATATCAAATCGGGGTCCGACAACAAGAGCTACGGCAGCGGACAAGAATTCATCTGGTCGCACCGCCACGTTTCCTGGGCACAGCTTAGGGATTACGAAAGCTACATTGGAGTACACAACCAGCGCGGCAACGACACCGATCCGCCTAACTGGCAGCATACATTCTTTACCAACCCTTATTTCTCGCAGAAGAAGCTTCCGCAAAGCAACGAAAAAGACCGCTTACTGGGCAACATTGCATTGAACTACAAGATATTGCCTTCGCTGAGCCTGATGATCCGCAGCGGCACTGATTACTGGTCCGATACGCGCATTAACGTTTCCAACTTCCTGCGTGTACGTAATGGCGTGCGCACACCGGGACGATATTCGGAAGAAGTGCTCCGCAGCCAGGAAACCAACTCGGATTTCATGCTGACTTACAACAAGAATATCAATGCAGATTTTGGGTTGAACGTACAAGTCGGCGGCATTAAGCGTACCAATTATTACAAAAGAAACTACTTCTATGTAGGCGAAATGGTGGTCGACGGCCTGTACAATGCAGGAAACTCGGTCCCCAGCCAGAATACGATCGAATCGGAAATCCGCAAATCGGAGACGCAGAGCTTGTTCGGAACGGCTAACCTTTCGTGGAGGGATGCATTGTTCCTCGATTTAACCGCCCGCAACGACTGGTCGAGCACGCTGCCCGCCAATGCACGTTCGTACTTCTATCCTTCGGCGTCGTTGAGTGCAGTGCTCACGGAGTTGTTTGATGTAAAAAGCAATGTGTTCACATTCGGGAAAGTGCGTGCGAGCTATGCGCAAGTGGGTAATGATGCAACACCTTATCAGTTAGCCCAAACCTATCTGGCAAAAGGCTCCTGGGACGGCGCGGTACCCAAATTTTCCGAAAACATCGAAATCGCGAACGGCGGCCTGAAACCTGAGATCACGACCGGCCTCGAACTCGGCGCCGACCTACGCTTTTTGAAAGGTAAAATCGGCCTGGATGTAACCTATTACAAGCAGACGACCAAAGACCAGATCCTGGGTGTGGAAATCTCCAAAGCAAGCGGTTATAACACCCGTATTCTGAATGCTGGAAAGATCACGAACCAGGGTATTGAAATCTCGGTTTCGGGAACGCCGGTGAAACTGCCAAGCGGTTTCAGCTGGGATGTGTCGCTCAACTGGGCGCGCAACCGCAACAAAGTGGTTGAACTCGCGGAAGGTTTAACCACCTACACGCTCGCCACACAGCGCGGTATGTCGTCGGAAGCACGCGTAGGCCAGCCTTATGGCACATTTTATGGTGTGGGTTTCCAAAAATACAATGGACAGATCGTGTACGGCGCGAATGGTTTGCCGCTCACCGCTGCCGGACAAAAACTGGGCAACATCCAGCCCGACTGGATCGGTGGTATGCTGAATACGCTCAACTACAAAGGCTGGTCGCTGAGCGCATTGGTGGACGTTCGCATGGGTGGCGACATTTATGACGAAGGCACGGGAACTGCCCGCTGGACAGGCCAGTATGTCGAAACCGCATTGGGCCGCGAGGAAGGTGTGATCGGCCAGGGGGTACGTGAGGTAACCGCTGTGGATGGTTCGAAATCTTATGTCCCAAATGATATTATCGTTACTGCCAACCAGCTTTATGGCTATTCCAACCCTCGTAACTATCATGAATCGGCGATTTTCGATGCGAGTTATGTGAAACTGCGCGAAGTGTCGCTCGGCTACTCTTTCAGTCCTGCATTATTGAAAAAGGTTAAAATCCAGTCGGCAAAAATTTCACTTGTAGGCCGGAACGTATGGATGATCTTCAAAAACACCCCGCATATCGATCCGGAGATCGATGCGAAAGGTGGTAACCAGCAAGGATTCGGTTATGGCGAGCTTCCGAGCTCCCGCAGCATTGGCGCAAACCTCTCGCTGTCGTTCTGATCCCCTCCAACTTATTTGAAGACCTAAAAGCATTACGAGATGAAAAGCATTTTGACCCATAAAAACATCTGGATGACCGCCCTCGCCGGCGCATTGAGCATCACCAGCTGCACCAAGGATTTCGACAGCATGAACGTGAGCCCGAACAGCCCTACGGCCATAGGCCCGCAATATCTGCTCCCTACCGGCATCGAAACGTCCGTAGACCGCTACTGGGGCCACCGCGACCGCTTCGAGCGCATCAACATCGACGCCGCCGAATTGTACGTGCAGCACTTGACCCGGAATATTTACAGCAACGAAGGCGACGATTACACCGTTTCGCCCGCATTGCTGTCCAACAACTGGAAAGGTTTTTTCAACGACGGCCTGCTGAACTTCCAGCGGATCATTAACCAAACCAGTCCCGAATCGGCTTCACCTAACGCTAATTATGAGGGGGTTGCGCTGGTGATGCGCACCTGGGTATTCTCCCTCCTTACCGATATGTACGGCTCGATCCCGTACACCGACGCCATCAAAGGCACCGCCAGCGAGCCGGTTTACACGCCGAAATACGATTCGATGGAAACCATTTACGCCGGCTTACTGAATGACCTGAAAATGGCCAATGAAAAGCTATCGGTTAGCGGTCCGGCTATTGCAGGTGATATTTTGTATGCAGGTGATATTCTGAAATGGAAGAAGTTCGCGAACTCGCTCCGCCTACGCTTAGCTAACCGCCAGGCTTCCAAAAAACCGGCGGAGTCGAAAGCGATATTTGCCGAAATTCTCGGCGACGCGGCCAAGTTCCCGATTTTCACCAGCAATGCCGATAATGCTGCATTGAAATGCACTACTGTTCTTCCGAGCAACAACGAATGGAACCAGATCCTGATCCAAGGCGGCCGCACCGACTGGAACATCAGCAAGACGCTGGCCGACAAGATGAATGCATTGGGTGATACCCGCATTGCCGTGTACGCTAATCCCAACAAGGACGGCCTGTACCAGGGCCACGCCAACGGCCTTCCCGATGCGATTGCTACCGGCTACCTGGCTACCAGCTCGACTATCGGAAAAGCATTCACCGACGCGGCAGCCCCTGAGGTGATTATGACCTATGCCGACCTGAACTTCATCCTTGCCGAAGCAGCCATCGACGGCGATATTACCGGCGACGCGAAAAAGTACTTTGAAACAGGCATCACCGCTTCATTCGCACAATACGGCCTGACTCCGCCCGCCGACTACATGACCAAGGCCGGACCCGTGAGCAAGGAAAAAGTGCTCGAACAAAAATGGATCTCGCTCTTCGGGCAAGGCGTTGAAGCCTGGATCGAATGGCGCAGAACCGGCTTCCCGGTTTTCCCGGCTCCCGACCCGCGCGCCGTGCTGAACAATGGCGGCATCCTCCCTACCCGTTTCAACTATCCGGCATCCGAGTACTCGCTGAATGCAACCGCGGTAGGCGACGGCGTGAAACTGAATGGTGGCGCCGACGACATGAAAACCAAACTGTGGTGGGCTGAGAAATAACGGTTTATTCCCCATTTAAAGACTTTGAAGATGATGAAAAATATCAAATCGCTTTTCCCCTGCCTGTTGCTGGCATTGTCGCTCGGATTTCTGTCTTGTAAAGAAGAAGATCCGTTCCTCGACCGCGACGTGGCTCCCGTGCTGGTGGACATCGTTGGCGCTCCGTTCGGCGCACCTATTGCCAGCGAACCGACCGTAACCTACTCTGCCACCGCCGAAAAACTGACGCTTTCGGCCCGACTGCTGGAACTGGACAAAACCAACATTTTGGACCATACCAAAGGCATCGACTCGATTCCCGTCCCGAATCTGGCGATCAAGATTACCCTGCGTACAGGCGCTGTCCTGGGCGAGGTTACTTCCGATGCGCAAGGCGTTGTCAAACTGGAAAAAACCTGGGCCGACCTGGGTGTAACAGCGCCGAAAGCAGGCAGCATTACCAAAATATCGTGGTCGGGCAGCCACAAGGGAATCGCATTTACGCGATTCTCGCAAGTACAGGCTAACTAATTGAAAAACAAGCTATATGTACTTCATAGTTGGCCTGTTTGTTTGTATCTTGAATCAAGATTTTTACTCCTAATATTTATCGTCACGTACTTAAACAATTGAACAATGAATCAAAAAATTGACCGTCGGAACCTGTTAAAATCCGGTTTAATGGCATTGGGCGGCATCGCCGTAGCACCACACCTTACTGCTGGCGCATTCGAAACCGCACCATTGTCACTGGATCCCGAAAACCGCATTTACCGCAGCCCCATGGTGAGAGAACATTTCTTGCCAAATGATTTCAAGGCGCCAAAGATCGTTGCCAAACTAAGTGCGAACGAAAACCCTTACGGACCACCGATGTCGGCCCAGAAAGCGGTGGCAGAATCTGTGAAAAACGGTAACCGTTACGCATGGAAAGAGATGTACGACCTGGTGGATAAAATCGCCAAGAAAGAGGGCGTTACTTCCGATTATATTATGATGGGCCCCGGCTCTTCTGATCTGCTCGAAAAAGTAGCCCTGGTCACTTTCATGAAAGGCGGCAACATCGTTTCGGCCGACCCTTGCTATATGTCGCTCGTGAGCGTGGCCAAATCAGTAGGCGCCACCTGGAAACCCGTTCCTTGTACAGCCGATTGGTCACACGACCTGAAAGCTATGGAAGCCGCCATCGACAAGGATACCAAACTCGTTTACATTTGCAACCCGAATAATCCGACTGGCGCCATCACCAAAGGCCAGGATCTGCTCGACTTCTGCTCGCGCGTGTCCGAAAAAGTACCGGTATTCGTGGATGAGGCTTACATCGAGCTTGCAGTAGGTGCGGATACCCAAAGCATGGTGTCTCTTCTGGCTCAGAAGAAAAACGTGATCATTGCACGTACTTTCTCCAAAATCATGGGTATGGCGGGTATCCGCGTAGGTTACATTGCGGCTCAGCCAGAATTCCTCGAAAGCATCAACAAGATCACCCGCGGCGGAATGGGTATTTCCTACACGTCGATCTTCGCGGCGTCCGCCAGCCTCGACGACAAAGATTTCCAGGGCAACACCCGCAAATTGAACCACGAGGCCAAAACCTATCTCTACGAAAACCTCGACAAGATGGGTTACAAATACATCCCGTCGTACACCAACTTCGTGCTCTTCCCGATCTCGATCCCAGGCAAGGAACTGCTCACCAAGATGACCGCCAAAGGCATCGCCGTCCGTTCCTTCGACGTCATGAACAAACCATGGTGCCGCGTAAGTATCGGTACGATGGATGAAATGAAGGCCTTTGTGGGGGCGCTGGGGGCACTGAGCTAACGTTACGGTTAAATATTTGTCAGGTGTTGTCAAGTATTGTCAGATGTAGTCAGGTGTTGTCAGATGTAGTCGGGGTATTGTTATCTGTAGTTACGTGTGAGGAGAAAAAATTGCCATTTGATATTTTTTCTCCTCCCTATAATTCACAATACCCTACTATCAATGACCATATCTGACAACGCCTGACCACACCTGACTACACTTGACCACAATTGACAACACCTGACAACATTTGACCAAGAAGTTACCCGATTTTCACTCCCGTTACTTGACTACTACCTCGTTACAACGCCATCGCGAACGCGATACCCTCTTTCATCTTCGATACGCTCCTATTACTTAAATATTCCTGACCATGAGTGACGCATTACAAAAAACCATCACGCTATTATTACTAATTGCCTTGGGACTGTTGCTCAAAAGCAAGTTCAAGAACAAGGACCAAACCAACGGCATCAAGGAGATCATCCTCTCCGTGGCGCTGCCCTCAACGATATTTATCTCATTAATGAAGATAGACATCGACTCGTCGATGTTCGTAATTCCACTCGTTACACTGGTCTTCAATTTCCTGATGTTCTTTTCCGCGCCGCTTGCATTTGCATTATTTGGAATAGAAAAGAATAGTCCTACCGGACGGACACTGATGATGCTCATTCCTTCATTGGCGCCGGGCTTGTCGTGTTTTCCTTTCATTGCTGAGTTTTTGGGAGAAAAAAGCCTCGCGATCGCCGCATTAGCCGACGTGGGCAACAAGTTTTTCGTGCTCATTTCGCTCTACATTCTCGCGATGAATATGTTTTTGAAAAACAGCGACGATAAGGAGACCAAAATGGGCGGCAAGCTGAAAAGCCTCTTCGCAAGCATGTTCCAGGAACCCATTAACCTACTGATTTTCATCGCAATCATACTGCTGAGCCTCGGAATCAATTATAACTCATTACCGCCGCTGGTAGTGGATATTTTTGATAAAACCAGTGCAATGATGACGCCGCTCGTCTTGCTTTTTATCGGTCTGGCTGTGCAACTAAAAGAGGGCAAGAAGCGTATCGTTGCAAGTATATTGTTCTTCCGCGCAGGCATTACGATGCTCATCAGCGCGGGGATGATCTACGTCCTGAACATTACCGACCAAAACATGGTATTACTGTCGATTGTAATCCCATTAAGTGCCGCCAGTTTCTGGCCGCTCGCCCACATTTCCGCGTTCAACCTGCGGGAAGACGCGAAAGGCATGGCCAAGGAGAAAAGAACATTTGATCTGGAACTGGCTGTGTTGTTACTTGCATTTTCTTTGCCATTCTCAACGATATTAATTTTGGCCATTTTGTCTTCCGGTTCATTTTTTGCGCATACCTCTACGCTCATTACGTCCGGGCTGATCCTGATCTGCCTGGGTGCCGTGCCGAATGTGCTCAGCAAGGTATTTGTCAAAGTATCGAAGGCATCTTCCTAATTTAACACCGCATGAAATTTCTGACCACCAGTATTTTTTCACTCCTGTCACTCACCATCTTTGCTCAAACCGAAATAGCGGCCGTCAGCAGCATCCAGTCGCAGGCGACGATCCGGATTTCGAAAAGTACCAAGCGGTGCAAGTATTTCTCGGCGAATGCGCCGGTGACCATGGCAGATGGCAGCATCAAATCCATCGCGGAGGTGCGCGTGGGCGAGCATGTGAAGACGTGCAAAGACGGTAAGACGACGATCACGCAGGTGAAGCAGATCGACGTTTTTAACCAGCCTACCTCGCCTTTGACGGCAGTGTACCTGCGCCCGGCGGAAGACAATACCTCCGGATCGCCGATCGTACCCGCGTTACTGCTTGAAGCCACGCCACATCACTACGTGCAGACCAACCATGGAAGAAAACGGATGAAAAGGCTTTCGAAAAAGGATATTCTCTATCATTACGAGCCTTCCACCGGCATTGTGTCATCATGGAAGGTGGGAGCTGTACAGGAAAATGCGCGGCGCGTAAGCAAGGCTTACAACCTGGAAACAGTGGAAGGAACTTACCTGGTCGACAACGTGATGGTCGCCAACAACTGATCTCATTATCTGCTCAACAATCCGGTAAGGCCCCGCTCGCGGGGCTTTATTTTTTTGGTCTGCTTCAAAACCTTTTACGACCTTTGCACTTCATTTTTGAGCAGAACCAATACATTTCATATACTTTGGCAGCAAATACCGCTTCACCGACACCCCGCGAACTGGGTTTCACTTTTCCGGCTGAATGGGCCCCGCACCGCGCTACCTGGCTTACTTTCCCGCATAACGACGCCTCCTGGCAAGGCGACAAGCTAACCAAAATGCGGCCGCAATACCTGGCATTCATCAAGGCGATCAGCGAGGGAGAAAACGTCGGCATTATCGCCAACGACGAAGCATTGAAGCAGTTCATCATCGGCGAGCTCACGAGAACAGGGGTCGATCTCAATAAAATCGAATTTATAGTAAAACCCACCAATGATGCCTGGTGCCGCGACCATGGCCCTTCTTTTGTAGTAAACCCTAAAACGGGCGAGAAAATGATCGTCGACTGGGGCCACAATGCCTGGGGCGGCAAATATCCGCCTTACGACGACGATAACCGTACGCCCCTCGCCGTAGCCGAATATCTTAACTTGCCGGTCGCCAGTCCGGGGATCATTATGGAAGGCGGCTCTGTGGAATTCAATGGTGCGGGCAGCCTGCTGACCAGCAAATCATGCCTGCTGAACCCAAACCGCAACCCCCATTTGAACCAGGGACAAATCGAGCAGATATTATGTGATTATTACGGCATCGAGCAAGTTCTTTGGGTAGAAGACGGCATTGTAGGTGACGATACGGACGGCCACATCGACGACACCACGCGCTTTGTGAATGAAGACACCATCGTTGCCTGCGTCGAAACCGATCGCAATGACGAGAACTTCGCCGTGTTGAACACCAACCTGCAAATGCTGAAAGCAATGCGCCTGCTGAACGGAAAGCAGCCGAATATCATCGAACTGCCCATGCCCAAAGCCGTCATTATCGACGATTTCCGCACGCCAGGCTCCTACGCCAATTTCCTGATCTGCAATGCGGGCGTGATTGTGCCTGTATTCAATAACCCGCACGATCAGATTGCGATTGATATTCTGGAAAAAGCATTTAATGGAAAAAAAATAATCCCGCTTTTAGCTACGGAGATTATCTGGGGACAGGGCAGCTTCCATTGCCTGAGCCAGCAGCAGCCTTTGGTTTGATGTGCAATGCCGGAAAGCGGTCAAAATACTTTCCGGCATATTCAATATTCCCGGCTGGTTTACGCACACAGCCACCCCGTCATTGCTTGACAAATGGAATCGCATCACTCCCGAAGCCGGTGTCAATTTTGTAGAAATCGCTGGTTACGAAAAGCTTGCCCTGATAAAGTGTACCTTCCACATCTACAGGGTAACTTTTATCCTTTTGCAAAGAGAATTTCAGCAAATGCGTGCTGACTATTTTAACGTCTGCCACAGAATCCTGCGAAACCAACATCGTACCCTGGCGCCAGGGCGTGTCAATGCGGGTCATACGCACTCTAACGGTATTCACCGACTCTTTCTCTACGACCCATTCGTATTTTCTTTCATCGCCCAAATTAGTAACGTACTGCAGGCGGTAAGTTCCGACAAGGAATCGGGTCATGTCCTCAGGTACCGGTTCCGTCCTGCTGCAACCCATCGCGGTAAGAAGCATTAGCAATAGGGAAATTCTCTTCATAGCCGATTTATATTTATAGGTGTGAAAACATAGCTTATACTATTGTTTGTCAAATTCGTACCATGCAACAAGCGTGGCGTCATCTCCCTGCAATGCCGAGCTCGTCATTGTCAGTTTCTTTGGAGCTGCCAGCAAAGTGACCTGTACTAACCGGCGATTTTTATCGGTATATGAAAAATGAAGCCTTTTTTCATCCTTAACCTCAACTTCCGTCGCCGTGTCGCGACTCGAAATCTCTGACCCATCCCCTCTCACAACGACTTTCTGCATGTCAAAGTCCAGCAAATTGACCGAACGCCGCGTGATAACCCAGGTGTATTTGGCAACAAAACCATTGGGTGAGGCAATCGCAAACTTGTAGGTTCCTGTATAATTTTCAGAAGCATCTCCACGCACGGGATCGCGCTGGGAGCATCCGGTAAAAAACAACACGGTCAGAATGAGGATAACGTTTTTCATAGCAGCAGTTCTGTTAAGGATGTAACTGATACTAATACGTAAGTCACTCAGAATAAATTATTCAGCCTCCGCCAAATTTTCCCAGTCGGTGCGCTCGTGGAGGAATACATTGTAATCCACGAAGCCGCGGATGCCGTCTACCCAGCCTTTTTCGCTGTGCTGCCAGAATAATACGTGCGCGTCGGACGCGAGGTCGTTCAGGTGCGTGCGCGAGTAGCCTGCAAGCCAGAGCGGATAATCGTCGAAGTTTCCGGCAATGTATTTTTTATAATAATGCTCATTAACGTAAATAATGGGCTTTACCCCATAATGCGCTTCGATCAGCGTAAGCCAGTTACGTACGCCTTTAATGATAATATCGTCCGGCTTACCACCATTCACTTCCAGGTCAAGTACGGGCGGTAAATCACCCGCTTCCATTCTCACCTGACCAATGAAGTTATCGACCTGGCGGTCGGACATGACCCGCGGGTTGTAAAAATGATAGGCACCGCGCTTCATCCCTACCCTTTTCGCCTCCGCCCAGTTTCGTTTGAATTGCCGGTCGAGGTGTGTGGCGCCTTCGGTGGCTTTGATGTAGACGAAATCGATGCTCACATTTTCCGAACGGGCGCTTTTAAGCTTGTCCCAGTTGATTTTCGCATTATGGTGCGAAACGTCGATCCCGTGAACCGCGTAACGCAGCGGCAGCTTGATCCCGAATTTGCTGATGAACTCCCATTGATTTTCGTCAGTCCGGTCGTTCCACCAGATCAGCCCGCCGATCACCATCACAATGGCTCCGATAATGGCCCAACCCTTCGCCGGGAGCGGTTTCAGGTATTTTACTTTATTGAACGAGGTGCGGGTCTTCTTCTTTGCCATACTGTGCAAAATTAAGAAAGATCGCTATTCCCGGCATATCGCCATTCATTTTCCATAATTACCACTCGTGTACTATGTAATGCATAGTACCTGATATAGCCCATATATTTGAATCAACAAAACGGAATTATTAGCCATCATTTAAAAGAACATAGCCATGAAACCTTCAATCAAATCCATCGCAATGACAATGGTAATCGCTGCCACCTTCGCATTCAATGCCTTCGCTGAAGATAAAGAAAGCAAAAAAGCAGCAGCGTTCGGAACGGGTATTTTCGCTTCCAACAGCGGTAAGATCCACGTCAACGTCGACAAATACACCGACAGCAGAGCGGTAGTATTGATCACCAACAAAAGCGGGCAAGTCATGTATCGCGAAACGATAGACCGTAACACCGGAAAGTTCAGAAAAACCTTCGATGTGAACGAGCTGCCTGCAGGTACT